>JAYSSN010000414.1:0-21789 GCA_043720555.1 Rhodobacterales bacterium
GTTTTTTCTCGAAATCAACGGTTGCAATTTTTACGCCGGGGACGGATGCCATCGCCTTGTGCACTGTGAATGGGCAGAGCGCGCAGGTCATGTTTTCTATTGCAAACAAACCAGTCCTTTCGGCCGCGCGTGTTTCGGTCGTAAGTGTAAAGAAAGCGAGAAGAAGCATTAATTTTCGCATGGGCTCAAACCAACAGGAGCATAAGGTCAGTGGCTACGAACATCGTGCCGATCCACAAAATCGACTTTGTCAGACGTCCCGCAGCTGGTTTTGCGCAAATGGTGCCCGGAGCGCAGACCTCTGGTTTGCGCCGGTAGGCCTGCCAGAATCCCGCGCCAAGGAGAGCCAAGGCCGCGCCCAGGAAATAGGGTTGATAGGGCGACAGGGCAGTGAGCTGGCCAATCCATGCACCACTTATGCCCAATGAGACAAGCAACAGGGGCAGCACGCAACAGGTGGAGGCGAGGATACCGCCGATGAGCCCACCAGTCGCAAAGAGACCCGTTCGGCCGTTCGGCTCAGGATTTGTGGGAATTTCACCTATCGACATCGGCTTGTCCCTTTTAAGTATAGCCCTACCCTACATCCTGTAGTAACTACAGGAGCAAGAGGTGAGGATGTCAAAAGCCATCACGATCACGCGAGCGGCTGAATTTGCGATTGGCGAGTTGTCCCGCCAAACAGCCGTTTTAATCGAAACTATCCGCTACTATGAGCGAATAGGTTTCCTCCCAGTGCCGCAGCGCGGCACCAATGGCCGCCGGACCTACGATATAGAAGACGTGAAGCGGCTCCGGTTCATAAAGCGATCGCGTGATATGGGGTTCTCGCAGGATGAGGTGCGGGCGCTGCTTCGGCTTGCCGATGGTGGCGAAAAATCCTGCAGCGAAGTAAGCGTGATCGCGCAAGCCCATTTGAGGGACATTCGCGCGAAAATTTCCGACCTAAAAAAGCTGGAGAAGGTTTTGTCGGAAACTGTTTCAAGGTGCATGGACGGGGATGCTCCCGTTTGCCCTGTGCTCGAGGCATTGAATCGCTGAAAGCGGTTTCAGCCAAGCACGAACTTGCAGGCCCTTTGCTACCGTGATAGGCCCTGCCAACCCCAATCTGTCATCCCGGCGAAAGCCGGGACCCAGCCTTCAATGCACAACTTATTGATGGTGTGCCGCTTGTTCTGGGTCCCGGCTTTCGCCGGGATGACGATAAATGTGTATTAGGAAAGCGAATTCCATGTCCAAGCGCGGCCAGGTTAAGAAAGTTGTTCTCGCCTATTCCGGCGGGCTTGATACTTCGATCATCCTGAAATGGCTGCAAACCGAGTATGGCTGCGAGGTGGTGACTTTCACCGCCGATCTTGGGCAGGGTGAGGAACTGGAGCCGGCGCGCGCCAAGGCGATCTTGCTGGGGATCAAGCCGGAAAACATTCACATCGTCGATGTGCGCGAAGAGTTCGTGCGCGATTTCGTGTTTCCGATGTTCCGCGCCAATGCGCTCTATGAAGGGCTGTACCTGCTGGGCACCTCCATCGCGCGGCCGCTGATTTCGCAGCATCTGGTACGGATCGCCGCCGAAACCGGGGCGGATGCGGTATCGCACGGGGCGACCGGCAAGGGCAACGATCAGGTACGGTTCGAGTTGTCGGCCTATGCGCTGAACCCGGCGATCAGGGTGATTGCGCCCTGGCGGGAGTGGGATCTGACCAGCCGCACGAAACTGCTGGAGTTCGCCGAAGCCAACCAGATTCCGATCGCCAGGGACAAGCGCGGCGAGGCACCGTTCAGCGTGGATGCGAATCTTCTGCACACGTCGTCCGAAGGCAAGGCGCTGGAAAATCCCGCCGATGAGGCCCCGGAATATGTGTATCAGCGCACCGTCAGCCCGGAAGACGCGCCCGACACGCCAGAAATGGTCGAAATCACCTTCGAGCGTGGCGATGCCGTGGCAATCAACGGCGAGAAGCTGTCACCCGCGACGATCCTGACGCGCCTGAACGATATCGGCGGGGCACATGGCGTGGGCCGCCTTGACCTGGTTGAAAATCGTTTCGTCGGCATGAAATCACGCGGCGTCTATGAAACCCCCGGCGGCACGATCCTGCTGGAAGCGCATCGCGGCATCGAACAGATCACCATGGATGCCGGTGCCGGACACCTGAAAGACAGCATAATGCCGCGTTATGCGGAACTGATCTACAATGGCTTCTGGTTCAGTCCGGAACGCGAAATGTTGCAGGCGCTGATCGACAAATCGCAGGAACATGTCAGCGGCACCGTGCGGCTGAAGCTGTACAAAGGGTCCGTCCGCACCGTCGCCCGCTGGTCCGAGCATTCACTTTACAGCGAAAAACATGTGACATTCGAGGAAGACGCCGGCGCTTATGACCAGAAAGACGCGGCTGGCTTTATCAAACTGAATGCCCTGCGCCTGAAACTCATCGCGACGCGGAACGCGCGCGTCAAGACACGGTGATGCAACAATAGGCGGTTGCCTGCACATCGGCCAACATTTGCCTGATTCTTGCCCGATTTTGCTGTAACCGTTCGTGGGCGACGAAATTCTCGGCCGCTGGTGCGTCCGTATTGGAGAATGAACATGCATATGAAAGTCACGCTGACGGCCCTGACCCTGGCAATGATGGCGATTGGGCCGCTGTCCACGTCAATTATCCCTGCCGCTGGCCTTGACGCTGCGTTTGCTGAGCGCGGCGGCAACGGGAACGGCGGCGGCGGCGGTAATGGAAACAGCGGCGGCAACGGTGGCGGTGGCGGCAATGGCAATGGCAATGGCGGCAACGGCGATGGCGGCAACGGCCGTGGCGCAGTCGCATCCGAGCTTAAAGGCCTGAACGCTGCGCACGCCAGCCCGAACGCACTTCTTCATGCCAATCCAAACAGCCAGGTGGGCCGCATCGCGACCTATAAAACCGCGGCACTGGCCACGGTCGAAGCACAAAGCGCGCTGGAAGATCTGACGCCGCCCGCACGCACGATCGCCGAGATCGAAGCCGACATGTTGCTGCTGGACCCGACATTGGACGCAGAAGCCTTGGCCGTACTTCAGCTCGAACTGAACGACGCCAACGCCTACGAAGAGGCCCTTGCCGAGGTCGAAGGAATCATTGCGGGCGCCGAACAGGCCGAAGCAGACGCGCTTCTTGCCGCGTCGGGTGGTCGTGAGCTGTCTGATGCGGCCATCGCCGAACTGCGCGCGATGCTCGACCTCTGATGACCTGAACACTCAATGGGCCGCCCATGCCGACAGGTGTGGGCGGCCTTACATTTTGTATTGTCCAAGCCGTTCGTAAAACGGCATGGCCTGATCGGCAAGCCGCTGATACTCAACGGAAAGTGGCGGAAGCGGCCCTTCTGGATCTTCAAACCCGGTTGACTGATGCACCGTCCCATACCAATGCGGTGCCCAGACACCGTCATACGGCTTGGCCCCCGCAGGCCAGGCGAGCATCCGGTCGGTAAACGTAATCCCCAGTCTGTCGCACAGCGTGGCCAGCGCCAGCCGCGGATTTTCGCGGATCGCGGCGGAATCGATCACCAGCGGCGCGTGACCCAGCCAATCCGCCACCTGATCAAACAGCTGCGCCTGCTGGACAAAGCCGATATCGGCCAAACCGGGCCCTTCGCGCTTTTTGGCATAACTCGCCACGACCCGTGCGGGGTGACGGATCAGAAACACGTTGGTCAACCCCCGCATGAACGCCCTGTCAAACGCAGGGATCATGTGCATTGTCATGTGTTTTTGATAAAACAGGCTCTGATGTTGCGGAATCGGCCCTAAGCAGTCTGCGGCAACGGCTGCGGGATCGGCGCTTTGTGCTGCAATGACCGCGTCGCGCATCGGATGCCCGATCCCGGTTGCAGCCAGATAAGCGCCATAGAACGGCTCATCGATCACTGCACAATCGCCGCGCGCCGCGAACGCATACATCATTGCCGTCGACAGGTTGCGCGGCCCCGACCACATTGCAATCCTCATGCGCCTACCAGCTGCTTGTACAGGCCGCGCAGCCGTTCCGTCATCGGCCCGATCTGCCCCGTCCCGATCTGCCGCCCGTCGATGCTGCCCACCGGGGTTTGCGCTCCGAATGTGCCGGTCAGGAACGCTTCATCCGCTGAATATGTCTCGACCAGACTGAAATTCTTCTCAAACACCGGAATGCCGTTGGCCCGGCACAGATCGATCACCTTTTGCCGCGTGATCCCCGGCATGCAGTAGTCACCCGTGCTGGTCCAGACCTGCCCTTTGCGCACGATGAAGAAGTTGCATGCGTTCGTCGTGTTCACAAAGCCATGCACGTCCAGCATCAGCGCCTCATCGGCGCCGGCCTTTTCCGCCGCGATACAGGCCAGAATGCAGTTCAGCTTGGAATGGCTGTTCAACTTGGGGTCTTGCGTCATCGGCAAGCCACGCAGGTGCGGTACCGTCGCCAGCCGGATCGGACGCGGCAGTTTCTGGCGGCTGTGCTCCATGATGATCACCATGGTTGGTCCGCGCTGTGACAGCCGCGGATGCTGAAACGGCCGCGTCTTGACCCCGCGCGTGACCATCAGGCGGGCATGGGCATCAGTTGTCATGCCATTGGCCTGTTGCGTCTCTGACAAGGCCGCAATCACCTGGTCCCGGGTCCGGCTGATATCGAGATCAATCGCCTTGGCCGCCTCGAACAGCCGGTCAATGTGTTCGTCAACAAACGACCAGCGGTTGTTGTAAAGGCGGATCCCCTCCCACACCCCATCACCCAGCATGAAACCGGAGTCATAGACCGACACCATGGCTTGCGCCTTTGGCACGATCTGACCATTCACCCAGATATGAATGTGTTCGTTGCGGGCGTCTTCGTCGGCCTGATGGGTGGATACATGATCGGTCATTGCGCGCTCCAAATGTCGCCCAAGGCTATGCCGCGGCGCACCTGCCGCCAAGGGGTCGCTTCACTTGGGCGTGACGTCACGTGTCGGTGACTGGACCAGCGGCCATTTCGTGCGTTGATGGAGCACGACAACAGGAGATGGAAAATGCTGCGCACCACGCTGATCCTCGGACTGCTGATGACAGGGGCTGCACACGCCGAAACAGCCAAGGCGGTTGTGGCGGGCGGTTGTTTTTGGTGTGTGGAAAGCGATTTTGAACATGTGGCGGGCGTGATCGAGGCCGTGTCCGGCTTTGCTGGCGGGACAGTGGACAACCCCACCTATGAACAGGTGACGGATGGCGGCACCGGGCACTATGAAGCGGTCGAGATCACCTATGATCCCGCACAGCTGTCTTATGAACAGCTTGTGACACTTTTCCTGCGGTCGGTCGACGTGACGGATGCTGGCGGACAATTCTGTGATCGCGGCGACAGCTATCGCACTGCCATTTTCGTCTCTGACGCTGCCGAAAAAGGTATTGCCGAAGCGGCCGTTACAGCAGCAGAAGCAGAGCTTGGGGCGCCTGTGGTAACCCCGGTTCTGAATGCGCAGACCTTCTGGCCTGCGGACGCCTATCATCAGGACTATTACAAACAGGACGATATCATCCTGACCAGGCGCGGCCCGAAATCAAAGGCAAACGCCTATAAGTTCTATCGGGACGCCTGCGGGCGCGATGCCCGCGTTGAGGCGCTGTGGGGGTCGGACGCACCTTTCGTGAACTGACCCTTCCGGCCCGCAAGATCATTAGGTAGTGTTCCCTAAATCCTGGGGGACAATGGGTTGAACGACGATCCCGTCACGCCAATGATGGCGCAGTATCTGGAAATCAAGGCCCGCAATGCGGGCGCGCTGCTGTTCTATCGCATGGGTGATTTCTATGAGATGTTTTTTGATGACGCGGTCGCTGCATCGGCAGCGCTGGATATTGCGCTGACCAAACGCGGTCTGCATCTGGGTCAGGACATTCCGATGTGCGGCGTTCCGGTCCACGCATCAGAAGGATATCTGCTGACGCTGATCCGCAAGGGGTTTCGCGTCGCGATCGCCGAGCAGATGGAAGACACGGCCGAGGCGAAAAAGCGCGGCTACAAATCGGTGGTCAAGCGCGATGTCGTGCGGCTGGTCACGCCCGGCACATTGACCGAAGATTCGCTGCTGGAGGCGCGGCGGCACAATTATCTTGCGGCCTATGCCGAGGTGCGCGATCAAGCGGCGCTTGCCTGGGCGGATATTTCCACTGGCGAGTTTCGCGTGATGCCTTGCACGCCAGCCCGTCTTGCCCCTGAACTGGCGCGCCTTACCCCGCGCGAGGTGCTGGTCAGCGAAGCACAAGAGCGGGAACTGGCTTTGTTGGTAACCGATTGCGGCGCGGCTATCACCGGCCTGTCGCGCGGCAGCTATGATTCGACCGGCGCTGAAAAGCGGCTGTGCGCGCTGTTTGACGTGGCTTCGCTCGATGCGTTCGGGACGTTCGGACGGGCCGAGATGTCGGCGATGGGCGCGTTGGTGGATTATCTTGACCTGACGCAGCGGGGACAACTGCCGCTGCTGCGCCCACCTGTGCGCGAACTGACCAGCAGCGCCGTACAGATCGACGCCGCGACACGGCGCAATCTGGAAATCACGGCATCGCTTTCGGGGGGGCGCGACGGATCGCTGCTGGCGGCCGTCGATCATACGGTGACAGCGGCGGGTGCGCGGCTGCTGGAACGGCGGCTGTCGGCCCCTTCGCGCGACTTGCCGTTGATCCGCACGCGCCACGATGCGGTTCGTTTTATGCTTGAACAGAGCCGATTTCGCGATGACGTGCGTGCAGATCTGCGGCGCGTACCGGATATTGACCGCGCGCTGTCGCGCATCGCGCTGGATCGGGGCGGGCCGCGCGATCTTGGGGCAATTCGGGCGGGTCTGACACAAGCGCGGGCCATCGCGGAACGGCTGACGGATGTGCCCGACCTTCTGACCGAAGCGGGAATGGCGCTGACGGGCCATGACAGGGTCGTAGCGCTGCTGGACGCGGCGCTGACGGCGGAGCCGCCGCTGCAGGCGCGCGATGGCGGGTATATCGCATCGGGCTATGATCCCGACCTCGATGAAACCCGCGCCTTGCGCGATGAAGGGCGCAGCGTGATTGCCCGGATGCAGGCCGAGTATGTTGCCCAGACCGGCATTCAGGGCCTGAAGATCAAACATAACAACGTCCTGGGCTACTTCATCGAAACCACAACCGCCCATGATGAACGCATGCGATCCGCCCCGCTGAATGAAACCTTCATCCATCGTCAGACC
Source organism: Rhodobacterales bacterium (assembly GCA_043720555.1). GTDB lineage: Bacteria > Pseudomonadota > Alphaproteobacteria > Rhodobacterales > Rhodobacteraceae > JAAFHS01. Next base: position 7,222 of record JAYSSN010000414.1, read on the forward strand.
ACCGCCGGGCAGGTGCGCTTTACCACCCTGCCCCTGTCGGAGATTGAAACCCGCATCCTGAACGCCGCCAACCACGCGTTGGAAATCGAGAGAACCCACTTCGCATCGCTGTGCGCCGCCGTACTCGCCCACGCGGGCCCCATCGGAGCCGCCGCCCGCGCACTGGCCGAGATTGACCTTGCTGCAGGCTTTGCCGATCTGGCCGCCGCCGAGGACTGGGTAGAGCCCATCATCGACGAAAGCCGGGCGTTTCATGTGACAGGCGGGCGGCACCCGGTGGTCGAGCATGCCCTGCGGCGGCAGGGGGCGGGCCCGTTTGTGGCGAATGACTGCGTCCTGACCGATACTGACACGCCGGCGATCTGGCTGCTGACGGGGCCAAACATGGCGGGCAAGTCGACCTTTCTGCGGCAAAACGCGCTGATTGCGCTGTTGGCGCAGGCCGGGTCGTTCGTGCCCGCAGTCCGGGCACATCTGGGCCTTGTCAGTCAGCTTTTCAGCCGTGTGGGTGCGTCCGATGATCTGGCGCGCGGGCGATCTACCTTTATGGTGGAAATGGTCGAAACCGCGGCGATCCTGAACCAGGCGGATGACCGCGCGTTGGTGATCCTTGACGAAATCGGGCGCGGGACGGCGACTTATGACGGTCTTTCCATCGCCTGGGCGACACTGGAGCATCTGCACGACGTCAACCGCTGCCGCGCGCTGTTTGCCACGCATTACCACGAGATGACCGCACTGGCAGGCAAGCTGCCCGGCGTGGAAAACGCGACCGTGACGGTCAAGGAATGGGACGGCGACGTGATTTTCCTGCACGAGGTGCGCAAAGGGGCGGCGGACCGGTCCTATGGCGTGCAGGTGGCAAAGCTGGCTGGCCTGCCCGCCGCCGTGGTGGAGCGCGCCAAAGTGGTGCTTGAGGCGCTGGAGAAGGGAGAACGCGAAGGTGGTGCGCGACAAAAGGCACTGATTGATGATCTGCCGCTGTTTGCTGCCGTGCCGGTTCAGTCACACAAACCACCACCGGGACCGACCGTGCTGCAATCGCGGCTGGCAGATCTGCATCCTGACGAGCTGACACCCAAGGATGCGCTGGCGCTGTTGTACGAATTGAAAGCACTGGCCAGCGGGTAACCGGCGCTGTGCCGGGCGTCCCGCTGGTACTGGTCTCAGTTCTGACTTCTTGTTCGCCTGAGCGTCAGGTTTTCGGCATCGACGACACGCCGACCTGTGCCGGGCGCAACAGGCGGTCGTGCAGCATGAAGCCTTCGGTCATCACCTGAATGATCTGTCCGGCCTTGGTACCGGGCAAGGGTGCTTCAAACATCGCCTGGTGCTGCTGGGGGTCGAACAGTTCCCCCGCTGCGGGCGAGATTGGCGTCACGCCATGTTTGGTCAGCACATTCGTCAACTCGCGCAGGGTCAGCTCCACACCTGAAATCAGGGCCGCCGACGCAGCGCGCTGTTCATCAGTGGCCGCATCAAGCGCGCGCTTGAGGTTATCATAAACCGGCAGCAGATCGCGGGCGAGCTTTGATCCGCCATACTGTTCCGCCTCGCGCCGGTCACGTTCGGCCCGCTTGCGCGAGTTTTCGGCATCGGCCAGCACGCGCATGAATTTATCGCGCAGCGAATCGCGCTCGGCGCGCAGGGTGTCCAGTTCTTCGGACTCGATGAACGCCTCGATCCCGTCAAGATCCATGTCCACGGCGGATGCCTGATCTTCTGCCATCGTGTCGTCTTTCTCTGCCTTCGCCATTCATCTCATCCTTTGCCGCGTTCGGACACCAGTCGCCCGACGAGCTGTGCTGTATAATCAACGATTGGCACGATGCGGCCATAGTTCAGCCGGGTCGGCCCGATCACGCCGACAGCGCCAATGATCTTTCGATCTGCGTTCATATAGGGAGAGACCACCAGACTGGAACCCGAAAGTGAAAAGAGTTTGTTCTCGGACCCGATAAAAATGCGCACACCTTCGCCAGTTTCCGTCAGGTGAAGAAATTCGGCGATGTCGCGCTTGCGTTCCAGATCATCAAACAGCGTGCGGATCCGGTCCAGATCGACCGATTCTGCGGCATCGTCAATCAGGTTGGCGCGCCCGCGCACAATCAGGCGTTCACTGCGCTCGCCGGCGTGTTCCCACAGCGCAAGTCCGCTTTCCACCAGCGCGCGGGCCAGCACATCAATCTCTTGCCGCCGCATGCTGATGTCGTGCCCGATGGTCCGGCGCAGTTCTGTCAGGGTTTTGCCTTCGGCGAGCGCGTTCAGAAAGTTCGCCGCTTCCCGCATCGAAGATGGCGTCTGGCCGGGCGGCGGGGCGAAGATGCGGTTCTCCACCTCGCCATCGCCAAAGACCAGAACCACCAGCACGCGGTCGGGCGACAGGCTGACAAATTCGATGTGACGGATCGGGGCTTCGTGTTTCGGGGCCAGAACGATGCTTGCGCCCCGGGTGATGCCCGACAGGGCCGCACCCACATGATCCAGTACCGATGACATGTCGGGATCATTCGCCCCCAGCGTCGCATCAATACTGCGCCGGTCATCTTCGGAGACCGTGCCGACCTCAAGCAAACCATCGACGAACATCCGCAGACCCGCCTGCGTCGGGATGCGCCCGGCGGACACATGCGGGCTGTCGAGCAGGCCCAGATACTCCAGATCCTGCATCACATTGCGGATGGTGGCGGCGCTCAGCTTTTCCGACATGCTGCGGGCCAGGGTCCGCGATCCCACCGGATCGCCGGACGAAAGATAGCCCTCGACAACGCGGCGAAACACTTCGCGGGATCGGTCGGTCATGTCGGTCAGGCTGTGTCTGGTGTCCGGCGTCATGGCGTGCCTCAATAAAGGGGGGCGCCTGAACCTAGCGACAGGGCGGGGGAAACGTCAATCAGGGTTGCATGTGGCTGGGGTGCTTGCGTATGTGGCGCTGAAATCTGCGGGAAGGATCCACCATGCGCCCCTCTGGCCGGACGTTAAGCGAAATGCGCGCTGTTTCCATTGAAACCGGCGTGATGAAGCATGCCGAAGGGTCGTGCCTTATCAAGATGGGCGAGACGCATGTGCTGTGTTCCGCCACGATCGAGGACAAGCCGCCGCCGTTTCTGAAAAACACCGGGCTGGGCTGGGTGACGGCGGAATATGGCATGCTGCCCCGCGCCACCAACAGCCGTACCCGGCGTGAGGCCGCGGCGGGCAAGCAAAGCGGGCGGACACAGGAAATCCAACGCCTTATCGGGCGGGCCCTGCGCGCGGGCATTGATCGCAGCGCATTGGGTGAGCGGCAGATCGTGATTGATTGCGATGTGCTGCAGGCCGATGGCGGCACGCGCTGTGCGTCGATCACCGGCGGCTGGGTCGCCCTGCGGCTGGCGGTCAACCAGCTGCTGAAGACCGGCGCGATCGTCAGCGACCCGATCATCGATCATGTAGCGGCGATATCCTGCGGGATATATGCCGGCCAACCGGTACTTGATCTGGACTATCCTGAGGATTCGGCGGCTGGAACCGATGGCAACTTTATCCTGACCGGCCGCGGGCGGTTGATCGAGGTACAGCTGTCGGCTGAAGGGGCCACGTTCTCGCGTGCCGAGATGGGGGAACTGCTCGATCTGGCCGAAGCCGGGTGTGGCGCGCTGGTGACCGCACAGAAGGCTGCGCTGGGGATCGCCTGATGCGACGCTTTGCCGGGGATCGTCTGCTGGTGGCCACCCATAACGCGGGCAAGCTGGCAGAGATCGCCGATCTGCTGTTGCCCTTTGCGGTAACGGTGGTGTCGGCGGCGGAATTGCGCCTGCCGGAACCGGCAGAAACCGAAAGCACCTTTGTCGGCAATGCACGGATCAAGGCCCATGCCGGGGCGCGGGCCAGTGGGCTTCCCTCCCTCGCGGATGACAGCGGCATTTCGGTGGACGCGCTGGATGGCGCGCCGGGTGTGTATACCGCCGATTGGGCCGAAGCGCCGGGCGGGCGCGACTTTGTGCAGGCGATGGCCCGTACCTGGGCCTTGTTAGAGACGGTTTCGGCCCCATACCCGCGCCGCGCGCAGTTTCGCTGCACATTGGTGCTGGCGTGGCCGGACGGCCATGAAGAGGTGTTTGACGGCCTGATGGCCGGGCAGGTGACCTGGCCGATGCGCGGTGATCAGGGGCATGGTTATGACCCGATCTTTCAGCCCGACGGCTTTGATGTCACTTTCGGCCAGATGGATCGCTGGGAAAAGAACAAGATCAGCCACAGGGCTGACGCGTTTCGCAAACTGGTAGAGGGGTGTTTCAGATGAAGCGGATATCAACCGGCTCGCCGTTCGAGGCGACAATGGGCTATTCGCGCGCCGTGGTGAAAGGCGGCTGGTGTTTTGTGTCGGGCGTCACCGGTTATGACTATGCCACGATGGTGATGCCTGATGGCATTGCCGATCAGGCCCGTAACTGTTTGAGGACGATTCGCTGGGCGTTGGAACAAGGCGGCTTTACCATGCAGGACATCGTGCGCGTGCAATACACAGTGACGGAGGCGGACCTGGTGGATGCGCTGATCCCCGCGCTGGGTGAGGCGTTCGCGGACATCCGGCCTGCCGCGACCATGGTGATCGCGGGGCTGATCCGGCCGGAGATGAAGGTGGAAATCGAAGTCACCGCCTTTAAAGGATAGGGAATGGACGACTGGCGGCATGGGGGCTTTGGGCTGTATGTGCATTGGCCGTTCTGCCAATCGAAATGCCCCTATTGCGATTTCAACAGCCATGTGGCCACGCGCATCGATCAGGACCGCTGGGGGCGGGCCTATCTGGCCGAGATTGACCGGGTGGGAGCACTTACGCGGGGACGCATCCTGCAAACGGTGTTCTTCGGCGGCGGCACCCCATCCCTGATGGACCCGGCGCTGGTGGCCGCGATCATCGACCGGGTCCGGGCGACGTGGCAGACGTCGAATGACTGGGAGGTGACGCTGGAGGCGAACCCCGGATCGGTCGAGGCCGGGCGCTTTCGCGGCTTTCGCGACGCAGGCGTGAACAGGGTTTCGATGGGCATACAGGCGCTGAATGATGCTGATCTTCGGCGGTTGGGACGCATGCACAGCGTTGCAGAGGCAAGGCAAGCGTTTGATATCGCACGAGATACTTTTGACCGTGTCAGTTTCGACCTGATCTATGCGCGGCAGGATCAGGCCGTTGCGGACTGGTCAGCCGAACTGAAGGAGGCGCTGGGCATGGCGGTGGATCATCTGTCGCTTTACCAGCTGACGGTCGAGGACGGAACGGTGTTTGGTGACCGCTTTGCCAAGGGGCAACTGCGGGGCCTGCCCACCGAGGACAGTTCCGTCGATATGTATGCCGTCACTCAGGATCTGTGCGGTGCGGCCGGATTGCCCGCCTACGAGGTGTCCAACCATGCACGGGAAGGCGCAAGTTCGCGGCACAACCTGATTTACTGGCGGGCTGGGGATTATGCAGGCATCGGGCCGGGCGCGCATGGGCGACTGACGGATGAGACGGGCAGGCGGGCAACGGTCGCGTGGAAAGCGCCAGGCGCGTGGCTCGCCGCGGTTGAGATGCACGCTCATGGCGACGAAGAGGCCGAAGTGCTGACGGCGCGGGACCGCGCATCTGAATATGCGATGATGGCGCTGCGGTTGACCGAAGGGATGGACCGGCGGCGGTTTCTAGCCTTGGGTGGCGTCGAAAATAAAGCTGTAATCAATGAGTTATCTGATTCAGGTCTGGTTTCGGCTGACGCGGCATATTTGCGCGCAACGCCATCAGGCCGCTTGTTGCTGAACCAGGTGTTGCGCGCGCTGCTCGTCTGACCGCGTCTTCGGGACCGCGCCTATCGTGCCAGAATATCCCGCCGGACCACCGACAGCGCCTGACAGAGCGCATCGAGGTCTTCGAGTGTGTTGTAGCGAATCGAAATCGTGCCCGTTTCACCACCAGGCTCATGCGCGATGTGAACGCGCATCTGCAAGCTGGCCGACAGATCGGACTCGAGCGCGATGGTGTCGGCGTCTTTTTCGCGGTGTTGGGCGTTGCGCGGCGGCTTTGGTGCCTGCAAGGTGCGTGCAAGTTTTTCGGTTTCGCGCACCGAAAGCCCCTTGCCGACGACAATCAGCGCCAGCGCCAAAGGGTCGGCACTGGTGATGAGCGCGCGGGCGTGGCCGGCGCTCAGCGTGCCGACGCGAACCATTGTTTGCACTTCGACCGGAAGGTTCAGCAGGCGCAGCAGGTTGGCGATGTGACTGCGGCTTTTTGAAAGAGCCTCTGCCACCTTATCTTGTGTGTGCCCAAACGTTTCCATCAACTGTTTGAATCCGAGAGCCTCTTCGATTGCGTTCAGATCGGCGCGCTGGATGTTTTCGATGATGGCGACTTCAAGAACTTCCTGATCCGTCAGCGTCCGGATGACAACTGGGACTTCATGCTGCTGTGCCAGTTGCGCGGCGCGCCACCGGCGTTCGCCTGCGACGATTTCATACCAGCCAGGACGATCCGTGGGCCGCACGATCAGCGGCTGAATAACCCCCTTCTGCCGGATCGAGCTGGCGAGATCCTCGAGGCTGGCACGGTCAAAGTCCTTGCGCGGCTGAAGCGGGTTGGGAACAAGCCGCTCAATGGCAACAGTCTGGTCGGGGCGCGGGGGTGTGGCATTGGGATTGTCGAGATTTGCATCCGACATCAGCGCCGAGAGGCCACGGCCTAGCCCGCGCTTTTCTGGTGTTCGCTCCATTGCCCTGCCTTCTTTTCTGGTAAATTGTTCCGGGGTCGTCTCTGCTCGATCTCGTCTGCAAGTGCACGATAGGCTTCACTGCCCTTTGACAGCGTATCGTAGGTGAGGACGGGCACCGCGAATGACGGCGCCTCACTCAGCCGGACATTGCGCGGGATGCGTGTTTTGAAGACCAGGTCGCCAAGGTTCTTGCGTGCGTCATCTTCTACCTGTTGTGCCAGTCGATTGCGCCCGTCGTACATCGTGATGACAACGCCTTCGAACCGGAGAGCCGGATTGCCGTTCAGACGAATCTCGCGAATCGTGAGCATGAGTTGCGACAGACCTTCGAGCGCGAAAAACTCAGCCTGCAAGGGAATGAGCACTGTATCGCTTGCCACCAGGCCGTTGACTGTCAGAAGGCTGAGCGCCGGCGGACAGTCGATCAGGATGTAATCGAACTGCTGCTCAACGATATCGGGCTGGCGGATCGCCGTCCGCAGCGCCGACGCGCGCCCGGCTCGTGCGGCGAGATCCAGGTCAGCGGACGCGAGATCTGCGTTGGCCGGTACGATGCTGAGGTTGGGAGTTGACGTGGCCTGAATTGCAGAAAGCGCCTGGTCCGGTTCGAACAGAAAATCGTAGGTCGAGCGCATACGGTCTTTCAGGGTTACGCCAAGGCCTGTGGACGCGTTTCCCTGTGGATCAAGATCGACAATCAGCGTTTTCAAACCGCGCTCTGCGAGTGCGGCAGCGAGATTGATGGTTGTTGTCGTCTTTCCGACGCCGCCTTTTTGATTCGCGATCGCCATGATTCTCATGGGCGGTCGGTTTTCAAGTGCGTGCATGGTGAATATTCCTGAGTTCGAGTATCACACCCTGCGGATCGGTCTGGCTCGGATGCGTTTGAAGGTCGAACGCCCAGTGTTTTTCGCAGGCCTGTGCGATTTCAGTCGTGCTTGCAACACCCTTCAGAAAAATTGCGATTCCGTCCGGATTGAGATGGAGGTGCGTGTATTCAAGGAGCTTTGGTAGGGGGGCCAACGCGCGCGCTGATACGATATCTGCGCCTTGTGGTAGCGTCGATTCGACTCGCTGCGCGATAACTTCGACCGAGATGCCCATCTGTCGCGCGGCCTCGCGCAGGAACACGGATTTCCTCTTGTCCGACTCGATGAGGACCATGCGGCACTGCGGTTGCAACTCGTGGAGCTGCGCCGCCACAACGAGCCCCGGAAAGCCCCCGCCCGCTCCCAGATCAACCCATTTTTTCGTGCGGGATGACGCAAATCGTGCAATCTGGACCGAGTCGTGTACGTGGCGCGATGAGAGATGCGCTATGGTGGACGGTGCGACCAGATTTACAGACGCGTTCCACCGCCGAAGCATCGCGGCGAGAACATCGAGGCGTCCTTCTGTTTCACGTGAAACATCAATCACCATTGCGATTCGCTTCACCCCACCAGCGACAAGCGAGAGCTGCGCTTGATTCGCGCCAGAATGACAACGACGGCCGCCGGCGTCATGCCTTCGATGTTCTTTACATCGGCAATCGTCCTTGGCTTGTACTGGACGAGCTTTGCGCGAAGTTCGGCAGACAATCCGCCGATTGCGCCGTAATCGATCCCTGACGGAACGGCAAGATTCTCGTCGCGCCTGACCGCCTCCACTTCGGCCTTCTCGCGCGCGATATATTGTACATAGGTTGCCTCAGTCGCAAGCTGTTCCTGATCTTCAGCCGACATGGCAGAAAATTCAGGGCAAAGCCCGCTTACGACAGCGATACTAACGTTAGGAACCGAAAATACCTGGTAGAGCGACCGGCGGGGCCCATCGCCCGCCACCGTAACGCCGGCAGCATTGAGGTCTTTCGCCGAAACATGCGCGCGTGACAACAGGTCCCGTCCCCGCGCCAGCCGGTCAGCCTTCTCATCAAAGACAGCCCTTCGCGCATCTGACACAAGGCCGCACGCTACACCAACAGGGGTGAGCCTCTGGTCTGCGTTGTCCGCACGGACAGAGAGTCGAAATTCAGCGCGCGACGTGAACATGCGGTACGGCTCTGAAACTCCATGCGTCACAAGATCATCCACCATGACGCCAATATATGCCTGCGTTCTGCTCAGCCGCAATTCATCTGTCTGCAGCCCAATGGCTGCGGCGTTCGCGCCGGCGACCAGGCCTTGTGCCGCAGCCTCCTCGTACCCGGTGGTTCCATTGATTTGCCCGGCAAAGAAAAGACCGGCAATGTCCTTAGTCTGAAGACTACGGTGCAGGCTTCGCGGATCAAAATAATCGTACTCTATCGCGTACCCAGGCTGGAGAATCGCCGCCCGTTCCAGCCCGACAATCGTTCGGACATAGTCAGCCTGCACGTCTGCGGGAAGTGAGGTAGAGATACCGTTCGGATAAATTGTTGTGTCATTAAGGCCTTCTGGCTCCAAGAAGATCTGGTGACTGCTTTTGTCCGCGAATCGCACTACCTTGTCTTCAAGAGACGGGCAGTACCGCGGGCCGACACCCTCGATATGGCCGCCGTACATCGCCGACTTTGTCAGGTTCTGCCGCACAACCTCGTGCGTGCGCGCGTTCGTGTGCGTGATGCCGCAAAACGTTTGCGGCGCGACAGCGCGCTTGGACATAAACGAGAATAATATCGGTTTCTCGTCCCCGAACTGCTTTTCCAATGCGCCCCAGTTGATCGTTCGACCATCAATCCGGGGCGGCGTCCCTGTCTTCAGCCGTCCTTGCGGCAGCCTCAGCTCAGCCAACTGGTCCGCCAACGTCACAGATGGCGCATCGCCCATGCGGCCCGCGGACCACGACACATCACCGACATGGATCCGACCGTTCAAAAAAGTGCCCGCCGTCAGGACTACCGCTGATGCGGCGACCACCTGGTCGTCAACGAGGCGGACACCCTCGACCGCACCACCCTCAATCAACAGCGCGCCGACCTCGCCTTCAATTATGTCCAGACCCGCCTGTGCTTTCAGTGCCGCCTGAACAGCGGTGCGATACAGCTGCCGATCCGCTTGGGCGCGCGGGCCCTGGACCGCGGGGCCCTTGCGGCGGTTTAACAGCCGAAACTGGATACCCGCAGCGTCTGCCGCCAGCCCCATCACGCCACCCAGCGCGTCGATCTCGCGCACAAGGTGCCCTTTACCCAGACCCCCGATCGCCGGATTGCACGACATTGTACCGATCGTCGCCGTTTTCATCGTGATCAGCGCCGTTTTTGCCCCCCTGCGCGCAGCAGCGGCGGCCGCCTCTGTACCCGCATGGCCTCCGCCAACCACGATGACATCATAGTGTTTCACGTGAAACGCTCCTATTTACCGATGCAGAACCGACTGAAGATTGCACCGAGCAAATCTTCGACGCCTATTTTTCCCACCAGACGCTCAAGCGCCAGACGGCCGCCCCGGACTGATAGAGCGATGAGTTCGGCACCCGCTGAATTCGCTATTCCGTCCAGGCCATCTTGCAACGCCTCTACCGCACGACTGACCGACTCACGATGCCGCTCGTGTATCACAACCCCGGCCGTGCTGGCCACCGCCTCCAGCCGATCCTCAACCAGACTCAGCACCTGCGCGATGCCTTCGCCCGTATGCGCCGACACCGAAACACGCCCGGCGGGCCGCCAACCAAGATCGGCCTTCGAGGCAACCACGATATCCGCTGCAATCCCGTCATCACACCAACCCTGAGTCGCCTCATCGGTCACCAGCACCCGCAGATCGGCCTGCGCAGCACGCAAGCGCGCCCGGCGCACCCCCTCCATCTCCAGCGGGTCTGCCGTGTCGCGCAAACCGGCCGTATCGAGAATGGTAACGGGCAGTCCCGCAATGTCCATCCGCACCTCAATGACATCCCGCGTGGTTCCCGCGATTTCAGACGTCATGGCCGCGTCGCGACCAGATAACGCATTGATAATAGACGATTTTCCAACGTTCGGCGGACCATACAAGACCACTTCAAAGCCATTCCTGATGCGCTCTGCCGCGTGTGATCCGGCCAGATCGGCCCGCAGCTCGCCCAAGACAGACTTCAAGCGCGCGGTCACCTCGGGCCAGACGTCAACGGGCACATCCTCGTCGGCAAAATCCACGGTCGCCTCAATCAGCGCCGCTGCAGTCAGCAGATTGTCCCGCCACCCGGCGACCTTGCGGGCAAAATCACCCGTCAGCAGGCGCTGCGCCTGCTTGCGCTGTGCCTCCGTTTCGGCATCAATCAGATCAGCAAGACCCTCGACCTCGAATAACTCCATCCGCCCGTTTTCAAGCGCACGCCGGGTAAACTCTCCCGGCTCCGCGATGCGCACGTCATCACAGGCACCCAGCGCGCTCAGCACGGCCGCAATCACTGCCTGCCCGCCATGCACCTGCAGTTCCGCCGCTTCTTCCCCCGTAAAGCTCTCTCCGGCTGCGAACACCAGCACCAACGCCTCGTCCAGCACTTCGCCCCGCCACCGCAACGTGCGCAGCGATGCCTTGCGCACCTCCGGCACCGATCCGGTCAGCCGCCGCACAACATCATGCGACCCCGGCCCCGATAACCGCACAACAGCAACGCCAGACCGACCGCGGCCGGAAGCCAGGGCAAAAATCGTATCCATGGCGAGGCACCCTCAGCGTCAGCTATTCATCGAGTCAAAGAATTCCGCGTTCGACTTGGTCTGCTTCAGCTTCCCGATCAGGAACTCGATCGCATCCGTGGTTCCCATCGGGTTCAGAATCCGTCGCAGCACATAGGTCTTCTGCAGATCCGACTTCTCGATAAGCAGGTCTTCCTTCCGGGTGCCCGATTTCAGGATATCCATGGCCGGGAACACCCGCTTGTCCGCAACCTTGCGGTCCAGCACGATCTCGCTGTTGCCGGTGCCCTTGAATTCCTCGAAAATCACCTCGTCCATCCGGCTGCCCGTATCAATCAGGGCCGTCGCGATAATGGTCAGCGAACCACCCTCTTCGATGTTCCGCGCCGCACCAAAGAACCGCTTCGGACGCTGCAGTGCATTGGCGTCCACACCCCCGGTCAACACCTTGCCCGACGACGGCACCACCGTGTTGAACGCCCGGCCCAACCGCGTGATGCTGTCGAGCAGGATCACCACATCACGCTTGTGCTCCACCAACCGCTTGGCCTTCTCGATCACCATTTCAGCCACAGCCACATGGCGCGTTGCCGGTTCATCGAAGGTCGAACTCACAACCTCGCCCTTCACCGACCGCTGCATGTCGGTCACTTCCTCCGGCCGCTCATCAATCAACAGCACGATCAGATAGGCTTCCGGATGATTCGTCGCGATCGAATGCGCAATGTTCTGCAGCAGAACGGTCTTCCCCGTTCGCGGTGGTGCCACGATCAGCCCGCGCTGGCCCTTGCCTATCGGTGCCACAAGATCGATGATCCGCGCCGAACGATCCTTGATCGTCGGGTCTTCCACTTCCATCTTCAGCCGCTCATCAGGGTACAGCGGCGTCAGGTTGTCGAAATGCACCTTGTGCCGTGCCTTTTCCGGGTCATCAAAGTTGATCCGCGTGACCTTGGTCATGCAGAAATACTTTTCACTCTCCCGCGGCGCAGCAATCACCCCTTCAATTGTATCCCCGGTCCTCAGCGAAAACTGCCGCAGGATGTCGGGCGAAACATAAATGTCATCCGGTCCCGGCAGATAGTTCGCCGAAGGGCTGCGCAAAAAGCCAAAGCCATCCTGCAACACTTCCAGCACACCGTCGCCACCGATTTCCCAGCCCTCTTCGGCATGCTCTTTCAGGATCGAGAACATCATCTCGCCCTTGCGCATCGAAGGCGCGTTTTCAATCTCCCACTCTTCGGCCATGGCCAAAAGGTCGGCAGGCGTCTTCGCCTTCAGATCAGACAGGTTCAAACGTTCAGTGGTCATGGAAAGGATGGCTCCCGGACCTGGGCGTCATGTAACGCCGGTCAGCAAAGAAGGATGGGAAAATCGGAACGAATGCCCCGATGAACGCGCCATATCCGTCACAGCCCTCTGAGTCAATGTCAGAACTTCACCACCACCGACGCCACGATCACAATCATCAGCACTGTCGGCACCTCATTCATCATCCTGTATTGCCGCCCAGTCAGCGTGTTTCGCCCCGCTGCAAACCCCTTCCGCCGCGCCGACAGCCACATGTGGTACCACGTCATCACCACAACCGACACCGCTTTGGTCCATGGCCAGACCGCCGACCAATCGACGATTCCGGGCGTCAGCATCAGTGCCAGACCAAAGGCCCAGGTCGCTATCATCGACGGATTCATGATCGCCCGCAGCAACCGCCGCTCCATCACCGCAAGTGTCTCCGCCAGAACAGGCACATCCATGCCACGCTCGACGTGATAGACAAAAAGCCGCGGCAGATAGAACAACCCTGCCATCCAGGCGATTATCGCCATGACATGCAGCGCCTTCAGCCACAGATACCACTCGGTCAGAAATTCACCCATCACGGCCCCCGTTTTCGTTCTCTTCTTAACTATCAAGGAAGAAAGATTTTAAAAGGATGATGATGTCATAGGCGCTGTGGACATCTTGATTGCAGATTTGGTCCACAGAGTTTTCCTTGCTGGTATGCAAAATTGACCTGTGGTCGGGACACGGAAAAATCCACTAACTTATAATGTTATCAATGTATTGCAAAGACTACAGCCACCAGATCACCAGAACCGGGTAATTCCTCAAACCAGAATCATATCTTATCCACAGCCATCCTGAACCCTCATGCACAACGGGATAACCACCCTTCGGCTTGACAGGCTTCGTCCTGAAAGCGCACGTCTTGCCCGACAACCCGACATCCCCGCAGGAACATATCCAGCTTTTCCACAGGATCATACCGTGCCCATGCCTCCGCTGATCCTCGCCTCGACCTCCGAAATCCGCCATCAGCTCCTTCTTCGCATCGGACTTTCGCCGCAGGCCATTGCGCCGCGCGTCGATGAAGATACCGTCAAAGCCGCCCTGACCGCCGAAGGCGCCACCGCCCGCGACATCGCCGATGCCCTGGCCGAACTCAAAGCCCGCAAGGTGGCCGAAAAGAACCCGGCCGCCCTCGTCCTCGGCTGCGATCAGGTGCTGGCCCTTGGCACCATCCTCTATTCCAAACCGGGCAGTCCGCCAGAGGCCTGCGCGCACCTGACCCAACTCCAGGGCAAGACCCACCTGCTGCTCTGTGCGGTCGTGCTTTACGAAAACGCCCGCCCCGTCTGGCGTCATATCGCCACCGCCCGCATGACGATGCGCGCACTGTCCCCGGCATTCATCAGCGCCTATGTCGACCGCAACTGGGCCAGCATCCGGCATTCTGTCGGCGGATATCTGATCGAGGAACAGGGCCTGGCGCTGTTCTCCGCCATAGACGGCGAACAGACCGCGATCCAGGGCCTCCCCATTCCCCCACTCATCGGTTATCTTGCACAGCGGGGGTTCATCGACACATGACAGCGCAACCACGTATCCCACTTGCAGGCGTGATGGGCTCACCCATCGCGCACAGCCGCTCTCCCGCTCTGCATGGCTACTGGCTGAAACGTTACGGCATCAAGGGCTTCTATATCCCGATGGATGTCGGCCAGGCCGATGTGCGCGATGTGCTGCGCGCGTTGCCCAAAATGGGCTTCGTCGGCTTGAACGTGACCATCCCGCACAAGGAAAGCGTTCTGTCCATCGCCGATGTCGTCACCGACCGCGCCGCCCTGATCGGTGCCGCCAACACCTTGATTTTTCTCAAAGATGGCCGGATTCAGGCCGACAACACCGATGGCTCGGGCTTTATCGCCAATCTGCGTCAGAACGCCCCGCACTGGCACGCCAACGCCGGCCCGGCCG
>JAYSSN010000415.1:0-2814 GCA_043720555.1 Rhodobacterales bacterium
CCCCCCGGACCCCCCGAGGATATTTGAACCAATGGGAAAGCCGAGGTTTGGACGATGTTTGATCTGACAGGAAAGTGCGCGCTTGTGACCGGGGCTTCCGGCGGGATCGGGGCCGATGTCGCGCGGGTGTTGCACGCAGCGGGTGCCACGGTGGGGCTGTCGGGGACGCGGGTCGAGCCGCTGCAGGCGCTGGCGGCCGGGTTGGGCGGGCGGGCGCATGTGTTGCCGTGCAATCTGTCGGACCCGGTGGCGGTCGAGGCATTGGTCAAGCAGGCGATCGCGGCAATGGGCGCGGTCGATGTGCTGGTCAACAACGCGGGCATCACGCGCGACGGGCTGGCCATGCGGATGTCGGACGACGACTGGGCGGCGGTGATCGAGGTGAACCTGACCTCGACCTTCCGGCTGTGCCGGGGGGTGTTGCGCGGCATGATGAAAGCCCGCTGGGGGCGGATCATCAACATCTCGTCCATCGTGGGGGCCACGGGCAATCCGGGTCAGGCGAACTATGCGGCATCCAAGGCGGGCATGATCGGCATGTCGAAAAGCATTGCCGCCGAAGTGGCGAGCCGGGGGATCACGGTCAACGCCGTGGCGCCGGGATTCATCGCGACGGCGATGACCGACAAGCTGAACGACGAACAGAAGGGGCGGATTCTGACGCAGATCCCGGCGGGCCGCATGGGCGAGGCGGGCGAGATTGCGGCGGCGGTGCTGTATCTGGCGAGCCCCGAGGCGGGCTATGTCACCGGCACGACACTGCATGTCAATGGTGGCATGGCAATGATCTGACGCATGTCGGATCACGCTGCACTGCGGGTTTTTGACGGGCTGCATCTGCGCGCCACCCTGCATGGTGCGGGGCGGCAGGGCTTGTTCGTGACATTCGATCATTGGCGCAAGGATCGCGCAGGGTTTCCCGCCATGTCGCCCGTAAGGGCTGCGATGGCGATGGGGTTTGCCAGCCTTGTGGTCACCTCATCCGCCAATGACTGGTTTTTGAACCCTGATCTGGGGGCGTTGCGGCGCGCATTGCAGCAGGTGGCCGCGCGTTATCCGGTGGTGCGGGCGACGGGGTTTTCGATGGGGGGGTATGGCGCGTTGCTGTTCAGCCGCGATCTGGGGCTGGATCATGTGACGCTTTACGCGCCGCAGGTGGCGATCCGTCAGGATGTCGCCCCGTTCGAGCTGCGCTGGCGCAAGGAGGCGGCGCTGATTGATGCCGCCGAGGATCGGCTGGTGGACCAGATCAAGCCTGATCTGCGCGGGGTGATCCTGTTTGATCCCTGTTACACGCCTGCCGAACGCCGTCATGCACGGGCGATTCAGGCGCTGGCACCCGGCCTTGTGCTGGTGCCGTTGCCGTTTTCGGGCCATCCGCCGATGGGCGTGATCATGCAAGCCGGTTATTTCAGCACATTGCAGCGGGCCAGCATCGCGGGCACGCTGCAGGCGGGCGATCTGCGCACACTGCACCGCGCGCAGCGCGAGAAAAGCCAGCCCTATATCGACGGACTTCTGGCCATGCTGAGGCGGCGGGGTGCGCCGGGGGCGGAGTTGTCGCGCCGTTAGAGAAAAACCAGATTGCCGTGATCGAACGCATCCGGCGACACATTGGTCAGAATGACACGGGTGGTACCGGCGGTCAGCAGGACATCGGCGCCCTGGGCGCGCAGGGTCAGCTGTCCGGCGCTGATGCCCAGCAGTTGCACCATATCTTCGTCCGGATTGAAATCGGTGATGCAGTCCAACCCGCCGGCCAGACCGAAGACGAACACATCGGCACCTGCCCCCCCGGTCAGGGCATCATTGCCGCGCCCGCCGCTCAGCACATCGGCGCCATCGTCGCCCTGCAGGGTGTCGTTGCCGGTGCCGCCAAAGATGAAGTCATTGTCGGCGTCGCCCCAAAGCTGGTCATTGCCATCGTCACCGCGCAACGTGTCGTTGCCCGTCCCGCCATGAGCCAGGTCATTGCCGCGCCCCATGTTGAACACTTCATCACGCGCGAACCCTGTGGCGCGGTCAACGCCCGCGCCGGTGGTTACGGTCGTGACGCCGCCGCCCAAGACCACGGTGTCGTGTCCGGCACCCAGCGTCACCTCTTCCACCGCGATCAGATCGAGAATGCGCGCCGTCGCCCCGACGCCCGCCAAGATGCGGGTGCTGGCGGATGTGACCTCGATCAGCGACAGGTCAGTTGGGGGTGCGATGACGGTGACGGCATCATGGCCGGGGCCCGCCATGACCTGGCGGAATGCCGACAGGGACACCGTAAAGGCATCGTTGCCGGCGGTGCCTGCATGCACCTGCGCCACCTGCGGGGTCCGCGTGGCAAGCGCGGATGCGCCCGCGCCAGCCGGGCCAAGCGCGGCAGCCGCCAGAGTGCGGCCGAGCAGCCCTGCAAAGCCGGTGCTGTCATCATAGTGAACATAGTCCCACCGGAACATGGCATCCGCCGTCATGCCCGCCCGAGCGGCGACCTGATCGGGGTCGACAAGCTGTACTGTGGCAAGGTCGTCGGCAAGGGCGCGTTGCTGGGCGCGGATCATATCGCAGTTCGCGGCATGATTGCCCGCGAAACTGCGGTATGCATCGGGCGCATCCGACAAGGCCGACACGACCAGATCATGCGTCCCGAACCGCGCAGTCAGTTCGGCATGCACGGCGCGCAGATTGGCGCCGTAATCCGCCGCCGCACCGGAGTTGAAGGCGTCCGCCTCGCCCTGCACCCAGATCACACTGTCGAGATAGGCCCCCGGCACATAGGACGGTGACCCCGGGTTCAGGATGGACCACAACTGGGCGCAGAGGGCC
>JAYSSN010000416.1:0-7148 GCA_043720555.1 Rhodobacterales bacterium
GCTGTTCTTGGCGAATGCCTGGCGGGCTGCATCAACGGCCTGCAAGCTGGTCACGGTCTGCCGGGCCAGCGTCATGTTCAGCTGCATGCGTCGCTGATCGGCCCATATCTGATAGTTCACATCGGCCCGCTGCGCCGCCATCAGCGATACATCCATGGTCACCGGCGGGCAGTTCAGCGCAGAGATCCGGTCCAGCGTCACCTGGCGGGCACGCTGTGCGCGGCGCAGCGCGGACAGACGCTCATCCAGCACAAGGCGGGACAACCGGCCAAGGTCTTCCAGTTGTGCCGGCGTTTTCATGTGCGACCCCATCCTTTGCGAGCGCGGGTGCGCATCGCTTCGGCAAAGCGGATAGCGGCTGCAACGGCCTTGAAATGCTCGGTCTTGATCTGCTCGCCTATGTCGACGCTGGCATAGATCGCCCGCGCAGCCGCCGGGTCGCTGTGGACCGGAACACCCCCCTCGGCCGCCTTTTCGCGGATGCGCGCGGCAATCTCATCGACCCCCTTGGCCACGCAAATCGGGGCCGTTCGTGACCCGCGTTGCCATTTCAGCGCCACTGCGTAATGCGTCGGGTTGACGATGATGACGTCAGCCCCCGGCACATCGGCCAGCATCTGGTTTGTGGCAATCTCTTGTGCGCGCTGGCGCCGCTGGCCTTTGACATGGGGGTCACCTTCGGACTCCTTCATCTCGTCGATCAGGTCTTTGCGCGACATGCGGTTGCGCCGCTGATGCCGAAAGTGCTGCCAAAAGAAATCAAGGCCACCGACAGCCCCCAGGATGACAAGGGCAAGCAACAGAAATTCGGACAGCAGCCGCAGCATCAGCATCAGGGACATGGCGGGTGCCAGCGCCAGACTGTTCATGATTGCCGGCGCACGCTGCACCACAAACAGGCCCAACGCGACCGAGATGACAAGAAGCTTGACCGTGCTTTTGCCGAACTCGAACAACCCGTCCAGCCCGAATTTCTGCCTGGCCGTTGCCATGGGTGAGATGCGCGACAGTTTAGGCATCAGCTTTTGACCGCTCAAGACAAGACCCCGCGTCGCGAACAGAACCGCGATGACGGCGAGGCCGGGCACCAGCAAGAACGGCAACAGCGGCATCATCATGGCCGCAAGCGCCTGCATCAGAACGGGTTTGCCACCATGCGCCATCGCATCGGCGATGCGGCCCGACTGATCGATCATCACCATGGCCGCCTCACCTGCCTGCATCAGCGCCGCCGCCCCCATCCCGATGCTGACAAGCACGAAACCGGCGATGCCCGCGGCAGACAGCAGATCTTGCGAGCGGGCGAACTCGCCCCGCTGGCGCGCGTCATCCAGGCGCTTCTGCGTCGGGTCGTGCTCCTTGTCGGTGTCATCGTTATCATCCCCGCTCATGGCGGAATCATCAGCGGAGCAGCGAGATGCGCGTTCAAAAGCTGAAGCCAGAATGCCACGGCAAAGGGTGCCGTGATCGCCAGCAGCGCCAGCCCCCCCAGCGTCAATGCAGGTGCGCCGACAAACGACACGGCCAGTTGCGGCATTGCCCGGTTGATGAAGCCAAGTGCCACATTGTAAAGAACCGATGCGATCACAAAGGGCGCGGCCAACGAAAAGCCAAGCGCAAAGGCCCGTGCGATCTGCCCTGCGCCAAGGCGGGTGACATCAGCCGCCTGCGGCAACACACCTGCGGGCAGCGGGCCGTAGGACAGGATCAGCAGTTCGGCCACCCGAATGTGCAGCCCTGCACTGACCGCCACCGCAAGGCCCGCAACCACCAGCACATTGCCGATCACCGGCTGTGGTTCGGGCCCGATGCCCCCGAACATCTGCGACAGTGTCGTTGCCTGTGCCGCGATCGCCCCGGCGATCTGCAGGGCGTGGACAAACAGCCTGATCCCGAACCCCAGCAGAAGGCCCGCCAACGTTTCCGTCAAGAACAGCGTGGCTGGAAACGGGTCGACGTGCGGCAGGCCCGGCGTTACTGCGGGAGCGACGATGATCGTGAACATCAGCGCCAACGCGAGTTTGACGCGTTGCGGTACCGCCTGATCGCCAAACGCGGGCAACAGCATCATCATCGCCCCCACCCGCAGGAAGACCGCCAGCCCCGTCAGGGCTGTTTCGCGCGCGAGGCCCAGCAAATCCGCCATGATCGGCAACAGCGCCGTCATGCTGCAACCTGCCCGACGATCGCGGGGCGCGTGTCGGGACCAAGCTCGTCATATGACAGCACCGGTGTCGTCAGCCCCTTGGCCGCGAGTACGGTACGCAAAAACCGTCGCCGCAAGGTAGAGGTGATCACGGCCGGAAAGATCCCGCTCTCGGCCGCGCGGTTGATCTTGTCGGCCAGACCGCTGGCCAGACGGTTGAACTGTTCGGGCGGCAAGGCCACATCGCGCAGCCCGCGGTCGCTGTCGATCTGATGGGTGGCAAAGGTCTTTTCCCATTCCGGGGCCAGCTGGATCAACGGCAGCGTCCCATCATCGCGCTGCACATCCGCCGCTATTTGAAAGCCGAGCCGCTGGCGCACATGTTCGCAAACGGCTTCGGGTGCGCCAACCGTGCGCGCCTCAGCGATCGCTTCAAGGATCAGGGGCAGATTCCGGATCGACACGCGCTCTTCCAGCAGCAGGCGCAGAACGGGCAGCAGCAGCTCGATCGGCACCTTGTCGGGAATGAGATCATCCAGAAGGCGGCGGTTGGCGGCGGCGCGGACAGGGTCTGACAGGGTGGTGAATTCATCCAGCAGGCGGCGCAGACCCCGCAGCGACAGCATCCGCGACAGGTTGGACTTGATGATCTCCAGCAGATGTGTCGCCAACACTTCGGTCGGGGACACTACCGTCAATCCGGCGAGCGCCGCCATTTCCTGATCGTCCGGCCAGATCCAGCGGGCGGGCGCACGATAGACGGGTTCCTGCACGTCAATGCCATCGGGGGCCCGCGTATCATCGGCCAGCAGCACCATCACCCGGTCCGGCATCAGCCGGTCGCGCACCCGCTCCACGCCTTGCAGGCGGATGCGATAGGTGCCCATGGGCAGCGACGCCTCGTCCGTGATGCGAATTTCGGGCAGGATCACGCCAAAGGCGGTGGCGGCATAGGTGCGCATATTGGCAATGCGGGCATCAAGGCCGGTCGCAGGATCAAGCACCATGCTGACCAGATCGGGCGCGAATTCGATGTGAATATCATCGAAATCCAGCACATCGCCAATCGGGCGCGGTTTGTTGAGCGAGTCATCCACCGGCGCTGCCGTTCCCCCCACCGCGCGTCTGGCCGCGACATAGGCCGCCATGCCCAACGCCGCCGCACCAAGGATAAACGGCAGAAACGGCATCCCCGGCACGACGGCAAACAGCGCCATCAACAGCGCAACCGTCGACAGCGCTGCCGGATAGCGGCCAAGCTGGGCAAAGAATGACACATCCGCCGCCCCCTTGCCGCCCCCCCGCGTCAGCAAAAGGGCCGCCGCGACGGAAATGATCACCGCCGGGATCTGGCTGACCAGCCCATCGCCCACTGTCAGGATGGCATAGGTTTCAAACGCCTGCGAAAACGGCATGTCGTGCATCAAGGTGCCGATCAACAGGCCGACCACGATGTTCAGCCCGGTAATCAGCAGGCCCGCGACGGCATCGCCCTTGACGAACTTCGACGCCCCGTCCAGCGAACCGAAAAAGCTCGTCTCGGCAAGTTCGCGTTCACGGCGTTCGCGCGCCTCGGCATGCGTGATCGCTCCGGCGGACATGTCGGCATCTATCGCCAACTGCTTGCCCGGCATCCCATCGAGCGCAAAACGCGCGCCCACCTCGGCCATACGGCCCGCCCCTTTGGTGATGACGACGAAGTTCACAATCAGCAAAACACAAAAGATGACGATGCCCAGAACGACATTGCCGCCCATGATGAAATTAGCAAAGCCTTCGATCACATGGCCGGCAGCATCGGTCCCGGTGTGCCCTGCGGCAATGATGAGTTTGGTGGACGAGATGTTCAGCGACAACCGCAACAGCAATGATGCCAGCAGGATCGTCGGGAAGGCTGAAAAATCCAACGGCCGTTCGATGAACAGCGCCACGGTCAGCATCAGGATTGCCAGCGCGAATGACAGCGCAAGGCCGATGTCGAGCATCCATGCCGGCACCGGCAGCACCATCATCACGATCACCGCCATCAGCGCGAGCGCAAGCAGGATCGTTGGTTGAAATATGGTGTGCAGGGTCAGCCGCGGCCACGTCTTCATTCGTCACCACCCATGATGCGCCGACCAACTGCCGCCAGTGGCACGAGTGACCCGCCCCCGCCGGAATGGCCCACGATCAGCAACGGGAACAGGTTTGGACGATCGGGTTCGGCGCTGACAGGCAACGGGTCGGCGGGGGCCGGGCCCAAACTTGCGTAAATCCCGGAAAAGCGGGCAAGATAGCGGTTGGCAAGTTCCGGCGTGCCAGAGTGGTAGGCCGCGGCGGCCTGCGCCCAATTGCCGGAGTTTGCATACTTTCCCGCCAGATACCGGGCGGCATATCGGGCGTTCTGCGCCGGATCGGCCATATCCTCCAGCGAGGCAAACCCCGCCACATGCCAGCGGTAGTTCAGCTGGAAGCACCCGATGTCAAAATTCGTCATCCCTTGCGCAATCAGGCCACGGGCATGGTCCAACATCTGCTCTTGCGTCGGAAACCAGATGCCTTCGCCCGCCTGATTGATCGCCCAGGGCCAGGGCCGCAGCGTACCACCCGAGGCCCGCCCGGTTTCCGTCAGCGTCAGGGCGCGCAGCACATCGACCGGAACGCCGCTGGTCCGGGCGGTCTGGATGGCTGTTGTTTCACACATTGCCGACGGGTCGGACGACGCACTGGCGGGCAGCATTCCAAACAGCAGAAAAACGACCGCGATACGGGGCCACCGCACACAACCTCCAGACATCAACTCCATGGGTTTCACCCGTTCCTGCGGTGCGGATTGCACCTGCTGTCCTGGCGACGTTAGGGCGCGAATCTTTCAAATTGGTAAGTGCGCGCCGTGTCAGCCACCGGGCTGTGCGGTTGTCTGCAAAAGCTGCTCAATCAGATCGCGCGTAGTCGTGCTGGCTTTGACCAGACGGGTTGCTTCGGCCAATGGTGCTTCATCCGTGATCCGTGCCAAGCCGACCGATACCTGCGCCGCGAGGACGCTCCACGCCCCGTCATCAGCGCTGGCAACGGCGGACCAGTCCTGTTGCCAGCGTTTGTCATGGGCGGCCTTGGGGCTGGCCGTCAGCGGCTGCCACACAGCGTCATCCGTCATCTGCATCCATGCTTTCGCGGCTGTGGAAAAACCGAGCCGCTGCAGGCGCGTGGCAATTTCGGCTGCAGTTGTCGGCGGCACAACCGCCGCTGGCGGCAGCATTGCGAAGCGCAGCAGATCGTCATCGCTGCCCCGCGCTGCAATCAGCGGCCAGACCGCAGCGGGCACCGGCGCATCGCTGGTTGCAAAAACCGCCCCGAACTGCCCCGATCCCGCAAGGGCGAGCTGATGGGCGCGCGCCAGATCAACCGCCAGCGGCTGCCCTGCATACTCCGCTTGCATGGCCGCGATCGCCCCGGCCGCCGCCGGATCGACAGCGGTTCCCGCCGCGGTCTGCGCATCGACAAGTATCACAAGGGCCTGCGCCGCCGTTGTTCCGCCCGCCAGCAGCGCGGTTTCTGCCTTCGCCACGGCGTCTGCCGCAGCGCCGGTTTCCAGATCGACGCGCGCGCCGGCCAGCAGGGTCGCAGGACCGGAAGCAATCATGCTGCGGCCCATCGTAGCGGTGATCGCCTGCGCCGCAGCCGCCGCATCCAGCGCGAGCAGGCGGTCGGCGATGCGCGGCCCAAGGTGCTGGCGCAGATGCGGTGGAAGCGCAGAAAAAGCCCGCTGTACGGCCGCAAGATTGGGATTTGCGCGCCCGCCGTCCGGGGCCGCAATCAGCGCCCACAGGGCCGCATTCGTATCGCACGACGTCATGCCGTCAAAGACCGATGTGGTGCCGTCGTGCCCGTCGATCAGCACCGCCATGGATTTCCACAGCGGTTCATCGACATGTCCCGTCGGCATCGCCGCCATCAACGTCGCGGCTTCAACACCAAAGCCAAGGTAAAGATAAAGCCGGACCGTGGTTGCCACGGCATCGGCCTGTGGGTTGTCAAACTCGCGGACCAGGTTCTGGCGCGCGGTGGCGATCTGGTGCGGTACGCCGTCAGGCAGACCCCAGCTCGTAATATCGAGCCTGTCATCGGCCACACAGTCCGCACCATCCGGCTGCATCGTCTGGGCGAGAGTGCGTTCGGCGGCAGCATGCAGGCCCGGCGTTGCTGTCAGACGCACCGGGCCCTGGGCTGGCAACTGCGGCACCACGCCGTCCGGGGCTGCGGGTGCTGGCATCACAAGATCGACCACGCCGCGCGCTGCCCCGTTTGCGAGCTGTTCTACCAGCGCCTGCCTGATGTCGCCCAAGGTGTCGTCGGACAAGGGCGCGTTGAAAACGGGTGGTGTCACGGCCACAGGACGGGTGCTCCAGTCATAACCCGTCGTGTCCGCCATCCCGGTCGGTCGCGGTCGTGCGCGCGGACGCCGTTCGTCTTTGATCTGCAACGGCGCTTGGGGCGCACCCCGCAGCGATGTCTCGAACGACGATGTTGCGGGGGCGGGGCCATCACGCAGGTCGATCACGATGGTGCGGCCATTCAGGCTGAACGGCATCGCATGACAGCTACAACCGAGCGTCAGTTGCAAATTGCCCGTTACGGGATCGGCGAAGATGCCCGTCAGGCGGTGGCGCGGGATCAGATCGAACACCGTGGAGACATCGTAGCGCGGCGCCTCCAGCCCCAGATCCAGCTCGTACCCCGATCCCGTCCGGCCCAGCCTCCACGCTCCATCCTGCGGCAGCGTCAGCACAAGGCGCGAAAAACCGGGATGCTCACCCGAGGATACGCCCACAGTATTTGCCAGAACCGGGGCGGCCAGCAGGGCCAATACAATGATCGCAAGCCACCTCATGCTGCATCCTGTTTCAGGGCGCGCAGCGACTCTTCAATTTCGCCAAAGGTGGGGCGCACGTGATGCGGCGTGTTCTGGCGACCGACCTCGATGCAGATGTTGGCGGGATGGCGGTGCAGGTTGGCCACC
>JAYSSN010000417.1:0-7130 GCA_043720555.1 Rhodobacterales bacterium
TCCACGCGTTGTTCCACGGGCCTGCCCCCCGAACCCCTTTGAAACACGGATGCCCCTGTCCCGGCGCTGTCGTCGGTGCTGGCGCGAGGGCATGCTGTCAGCGTGGCACGCCCGCCGGGGCCGATGTTCCACGCCGAATTGCCAGGGTCACGCGCGGATGCGGCGCTGACCCGTAGCCCACGCCGAGGGCGTTTTCCGGGAGCAAATCTTCGTGATGGACGCCGCGCAATGCATGCCCCTATGTTGGCGCGCATGCTTGATCTGGTGATCTTTGATTGTGACGGGGTGCTGATCGACAGCGAAGTCATCAGCGCCAACATGCTGATTGCCGAGTTGGCGGCCTATGGCGTGCGCATGGACATGGCCTTTGTCAGCCGCCATTTTCTGGGCCGCAGCTATCCCACCGTGCTGAAGGAAGTGCGCGAGACTTATGGCGTCACCCTGCCCGACCGGTTCGAGGCAGACTATCGCGCGCGTCTGCTGGCGGCGTTTCAGCGCGACCTGCGGATCATGCCGGGGGCGCGGGCGTTGATCGACGCACTGGCCCTGCCCTATTGTCTGGCGACATCGTCCAGCCCCGAACGGCTGGCGCAGTCCATGGCGCTGGTGGGGCTGGCCGACGTGTTTGCCGACCGCAGCTTTACCGCCAGCCGGGTTGCACGCGGCAAGCCTGCCCCCGATCTGTTCTTGCTGGCCGCCGCCGAGATGGGCGCGGATCCTGCCCGGTGTCTGGTGATCGAAGACAGCGTGACGGGCGTGCGGGCGGGGCTTGCAGCGGGCATGCAGGTCTGGCGCTTTACCGGGGGCAGCCATCTGAAAGGGCTTGACCTGGCGCCACCCGAGGATGCGATACCGCATCAGACATTCGACGACTTCGCCGCGTTCCCGACCCTGTTCCAGACGAGTATCCTGCCATGACCGAGCGCCCCGACACCGACGCAACCCCCCTCGATGATGCGGCCCGCGCGGGCTGGATGTATTATGTGGCGGGGCTGACACAGGATCAGATTGCGCTGGAACTGGGCGTCAGCCGCCAGCGCGCGCAACGCCTTGTCAGCCGGGCAATTGCCGAACGGCTGATCCGGGTACGGCTGGAACACCGCGTATCCGCCTGCCTTGACCTTGAATCGGCCCTGATGCAGCGCTTTGGCCTGCGGCTGGCCCGCGTGGCGCCATCGCTGCCGGTTGATATGGACCCGCTGCCGTCGCTCGCCCCGACGGCGGCGGCCGAGATCGAAAGGGTGCTGCGGTCGCAAAAACCGCTGGTCATTGCGCTGGGGACCGGTCGCACCCTGCGCGCGGCGGTGGACGAGCTGACAGCGATGGAATGCGAGCAGCACCGCATCGTCAGCCTGAACGGCAACATCTCGCCTGACGGGTCGGCCAGCTACTATGACGTCATCATGCGCATTGCCGACAGGGTACGCGCGCCGCATTACCCGATGCCGATGCCCGTCATTGCCCGATCGCTGGAGGAACGCGCACTGTTCCATTCGCTGAAGTCGATCCAGTCGGTGCTGCAACTGGCCGAACGCGCCGATGTGACCTTTGTTGGGGTGGGGCAAATGGGCGACGACGCACCGCTGGTGAAGGACGGCTTTCTGACCGAAGACGAGTTGCACCAGATGCAGGCCGCGGGGGCCGCAGGCGAGGTTGCGGGCTGGACCTATGATTCGGATGGGCGGTATCTGGACACGCCGGTGAACAATCGCGTGGCAGGCGCGCGCGTGATGGCCGACGGCGGGCGGTCGGTGATTGCGATCGCTGCGGGGCCGTCAAAGCTGGTGGCGATCACGGCAGGCCTGAAAGGATGCATTTTCAACGGCTTGATAACGGATGAGCGCACGGCCCGCGATTTGCTGAAAAACGCCTGATTCCAGATCGCGCCGGAATCCACTGTCTGGCACCACAAGTTCGTTGACTTTTAGACGGGTATTTGTGAGCAATCCATCACTGCAAGATCAAATGCTCATTGAGAGTATCGGGAGGATACCAATGACTTCTTCGCTTCGCGCGCTTTTTGGCGCGACGGCTTTGTGCGCCCTGACGGGCGCCGCATGGGCCGAGACAATCACCGTGGCCACCGTAAACAACGGTGACATGATCCGCATGCAAGGGCTGATGGGCGAATTCAACGCGCTTTATCCCGATATCACCGTCGAATGGGTGACACTGGAAGAGAACGTTCTGCGTGAACGCGTCACGACCGACATCGCCACCAAAGGCGGTCAGTTCGACGTGCTGACGATCGGCACCTACGAGGTTCCGATCTGGGGCAAGCAAGGCTGGCTGGTGTCACTGAACGACCTGCCCGCCGAATGGGACAAGGCCGACCTGCTGCCTGCTATCGCGGGTGGTCTGACGGTTGACGGCGAGCTTTATGCCGCGCCGTTCTATGGCGAATCTTCGATGGTGATGTACCGCACCGACCTGATGGAAGCTGCCGGCCTGACCATGCCAGCCGCCCCCACCTGGGCCGACATCAAGACCGCTGCCGAAGGCATGACCGACAAGGACGCGGGCATCTACGGCATCTGTCTGCGCGGCAAGGCAGGCTGGGGCGAAAACATGGCGTTCCTGACCGCCATGTCGAACTCGTTTGGTGCCAAGTGGTTTGATGCCGACTGGAAACCCCAGTTCGACAGCCAGCCCTGGAAGGACACGCTGACCTTCTATCTTGACCTGATGAACAACTACGGCCCGCCCGGTGCATCCAACAACGGGTTCAACGAAAACCTGTCGCTGTTCCAGCAGGGCAAGTGCGGCATGTGGATCGACGCAACCGTTGCTGCGTCATTCGTTACCGGTGCAGACAGCACCGTGGCCGACAAGGTTGGCTTTGCGCTGGCACCCGACAACGGTCTGGGCAAGCGCGGCAACTGGCTCTGGGCATGGTCGCTGGCCATCCCGGCCGGGTCGGACAGTGTTGATGCGGCGAAAACCTTTGTGGCTTGGGCAACGTCCAAGGAATACACCGCACTGGTCGCATCGAAAGAAGGCTGGGCCAACGTGCCTCCCGGAACCCGGACCTCGCTGTATGCGAACCCGGAATATCAGGCGGTGCCGTTTGCCCAAATGACTCTGGACAGCATCAACTCTGCTGATCCGACAGCGCCGACCGTGGACCCGGTTCCTTACGTCGGTGTGCAATTCGTGGCGATCCCGGAATTCCAGGGCATCGGCACGGCAGTAGGCCAGCAGTTCAGCGCCGTTCTGGCGGGAACGACAAGCCTTGACGACGCGCTGGCGGCAGCCCAACAGCTGACGACCGACGAAATGACCAAGGCTGGCTATATCAAGTAACATGTTCACCAGTTCGGCTGCCCGGTCTTTCGGGACTGGGCGGCCCTCTTTCCTTCCCCATCCCCCCTCATCAAGAAGATCTGACCATGGCCACTGCGCATTCCCGCGCCCTGTCGCGCCTTATGATCTCGCCCGCCGTTCTTCTGCTGCTGCTGTGGATGATCGTGCCTTTGGTGATGACGCTGTATTTCTCGACCCAGCGGTACAACCTGCTGAACCCGCAGAACTCCGGCTTTGTCGGGTTCGACAACTACTACTACTTTGTCACCAATGCCGCCTTCTGGACCTCGATCTGGAACACCATTGCGCTGGTCGTGGGTGTGCTGATGATTACCGTCTTTGGCGGGATCGGCCTGGCCCTGCTGCTGGATCAGCCGTTCTGGGGCCGGGGCATCGTGCGCATCATGGTGATTGCCCCGTTTTTCGTGATGCCCACCGTATCGGCACTGGTCTGGCAGAACATGTTCATGGACCCGGTAAATGGCTTTTTCGCCCATATCGCGCGCGCCATCGGGGTCACGCCATTTGATTTTCTGGCCCATGCGCCGCTTGAATCCATCATCCTGATCGTGGCGTGGCAATGGCTGCCGTTTGCGACGCTGATCCTGCTGACGGCGCTGCAATCCCTGGACCGCGAGCAGCAAGAGGCCGCGGAAATGGATGGCGCGGGCAAGTTCAGCCGGTTCATCTATCTGACGATCCCGCATCTGACCCGCGCGATCACCGTGGTGATCCTGATCCAGACGATTTTCCTGCTGTCGGTCTATGCCGAAATTCTGGTCACCACCAACGGCGGGCCGGGCACCGCGACCACCACGCTGACTTACCTTGTCTATGTACAATCCCTGCTGAACTATGACGTGGGGGCCGGGTCCGCCGGGGGCATCATCGCCGTCATCCTTGCCAATATCGTCGCCGTCTTCCTGATGCGGATGATCGGCAAGAACCTGGACGCATGAAACATGGCACGCACCGCATCCCCCACCCGCAAGCTGCTTGTGACGGTCCTGTGCTGGGCCATCGCCTTTGTGATCTTCTTTCCGATCCTGTGGATCGTGATCCTGTCCTTCAAATCCGAAGGTGACGCGATCAAGACACCGCTGGCCATGCTGGCCGCGTCATGGACGCTGGAAACCTACGCCGATGTGCAGGAGCGGTCGGATTATTTCCGGTTTTTCTGGAACTCGGTGGTGCTGTCGGTCGGGTCCACGCTGATCGCGCTGCTGATCGCCATCCCCGCCGCCTGGGCCATGGCGTTTCAGCCGGGACCGCGCACCAAAGACCTGCTGATGTGGATGCTGTCCACCAAGATGATGCCCGCGGTGGGGGTGCTGATCCCCATGTATCTGTTGTTCCGCGACTTTGGCCTGCTTGACTCGCGTGCCGGGCTTTTGGGTGTGCTGACCATGGTCAACCTGCCCATCGTGGTGTGGATGCTGTACACCTATTTCAAGGAAATTCCGGCAGAAATTCTGGAAGCCTCCCGGATGGACGGCGCAGGGTTGCGGGCTGAAATCCTGTATGTCCTGACCCCCATGGCGATACCCGGCATCGCGTCGACCCTGCTTTTGAATGTCATCCTCGCCTGGAACGAGGCGTTCTGGACCCTGCGCCTGACCACCGTGGACGCCGCCCCCCTGACCGCCTTCATCGCCAGCTATTCCTCGCCGGAGGGGCTGTTTTACGCCAAACTCAGCGCCGCCAGCACGATGGCCATCGCCCCCATCGTCATCCTTGGCTGGTTCAGCCAGAAACAACTCGTCCGCGGCCTGACCTTCGGCGCGGTGAAGTGAGAGCATCATGGGACAGATAACCCTTTCCGACGTCACCAAGTCCTTCGGCGCGACTGCCGTGATCCCGCCCCTGAACCTGTCCATCGAGGATGGTGAGTTCGTGGTGTTCGTGGGTCCGTCCGGCTGCGGGAAGTCCACGCTGCTGCGCCTGATCGCGGGGCTGGAGGACACATCCTCGGGCAAGATCCTGATCGACGGGGCTGACGCAACCGACAAGCCACCCGCTGAACGCAAACTCGCCATGGTGTTTCAGTCCTACGCTTTGTATCCGCACATGAGTGTCCGCAAGAACATCAACTTTCCGCTGAAAATGGCGGGGCTTGACGCTGCCGTGGCCGCGAAAAAGGTGGATGATGCGGCGCGGGTGCTGAACCTGACCCCGTATCTGGACCGCAAGCCGGGGCAATTGTCTGGCGGGCAGCGCCAGCGTGTGGCGATCGGGCGCGCCATCGTGCGCGAGCCGGCGGCTTTCCTGTTCGACGAACCCCTGTCCAACCTTGATGCCGCCCTGCGCGTGTCGATGCGTCAGGAAATCAGCGAACTGCACCAGACCCTGAAAACCACGATGATCTACGTCACGCATGACCAGGTCGAAGCCATGACCATGGCTGACAAGATCGTGGTGCTGAACGCCGGGCGGATCGAGCAGGTCGGCTCGCCGCTCGACCTCTACCGCGCGCCTGCAAACCTGTTTGTCGCGGGCTTCATCGGCAGCCCGAAGATGAACCTGATGGACGGCGCCACCGCCGCCCAACATGGCGCCACCACCGTGGGTGTGCGTCCCGAACACATCGACATCGTGCGCGAAGGGCCCTGGTCGGGCACTGTGATCCTGTCCGAACACCTGGGGTCGGACACCTTCCTGAAAATCCTGGTGGATGGCATCGGCAACGTCACCGTGCGCGGCAATGGTGAAGACCAGCACCGCCCCGGCGACCGGATCAGTCTTGCGCCGCAGCCGGGCAAGCTGCACCGCTTCGGCCCCGACGGAAAGGCCACAGCATGAGGCTGGCTGGCAAATCCGCCCTGATTACCGGGGCCGCGCGCGGGATTGGTCTGGCATTCGCCCGCGCCTACATCGCTGAAGGCGCGCAGGTGGCGTTGGCCGATATCAATGCCGATGCGCTCGCCGGGGCCGTGGCGGACCTGGGTCCGCAGGCCCATGCCGTGCAGATGGATGTGACCGACCAGACGAGCATCGAGGCCGGTATCGCCGCCGCCATCACCCGCATGGGCAAGCTGGATATTCTGGTCAACAACGCAGCGCTGTTTGACGCAGCCCCCATCGCAGACATCACCCGCGCCTCGTACGACCGCCTGTTTGGCGTCAACGTGGCAGGCACCTTGTTCACGATGCAGGCCGCCGCACGCCACATGATTGCGCGGGGCGAAGGGGGCAAGATCATCAACATGGCGTCGCAGGCAGGGCGCCGGGGCGAGTCGCTGGTGGCCGTCTATTGCGCCACCAAGGCTGCCGTCATCAGCCTGACGCAAAGTGCAGGCCTGAATCTGATTGCGCATGGCATCAACGTGAACGCCATCGCCCCCGGTGTTGTCGATGGCGATCATTGGGACGGGGTGGATGCGCTGTTTGCCAGATACGAAGGCCTCGCCCTGGGTGAAAAGAAACGCATCGTGGGCGACGGCGTCCCGTTCGGGCGCATGGGCACGGCCGACGACCTGATCCCGATGGCCATCTTTCTGGCCACATCGGACAGTGATTACTGTGTCGCGCAGACGTACGGGGTCGATGGCGGCAACTGGCTCGCGTGATGCCGAACGAAGGAATGTCCCCGATGAGTGTTGCCCTGCCCGCCTATGACCGCACACGCCTTTCGCCGGGGATCATCCACATCGGCCTTGGCAACTTTCACCGCGCACATATGGCGGTCTATCTGGATGATCTGTTCGCCCTTGGGCAGGATCATGATTGGGCCATCCTGGGCGCAGGCGTGCGGGACGGCGACGCCCGCATGCGCGAGGCTTTGGCCGCACAGGATTTTCTGTCCACCGTGATCGAGCTTGACCCGCAGG
>JAYSSN010000418.1:0-7128 GCA_043720555.1 Rhodobacterales bacterium
GCAGGGCCGGCCCTTTTCGTTTGCCGGACGGCAGCGGTGTCAGGAACCGAAATGACACGCGCACGTTACCGCCCCATGAAGCGCGCTGAACCACAGCGCACGCAAAGGGACACCATCATGAACAGCATCATCTATCTCGTGGGCCTCGTCGTCGTGGTCCTGGCAATCATGTCCTTCGTCGGCCTGCGCTGATTTATCCGGAAAGAGAGCCTACCATGGAAAGAACCGAACGACTGACCGAAGCGTCAGCACCCGCACGCACAACAGATGGCAGCTATGTCGACTGGTCTGCCATTCTGGCGGGCGCCGTTGTTGCCGCCGCCATCGCCGCGCTTTTCACTGCATTTGGTGCCGCAATCGGCCTGTCGGCGATATCCGCCGAACCCGGCGAGGGGTCCATCAACTTTGCCATCATCCTCAGCGCCATCTGGTTGTTGGTGACGCTGGTCGCCAGCTACATGACGGGCGGCTATATCGCCGGGCGCATGCGGCGTCGCGTGGATCAGGCATCCGCAGACGAAGTATCGGTGCGTGACGGGGTGAATGGCCTCGTGGTGTGGGGTGTGGGCACGTTGGTCGGTGCAATGATGCTGACCAACGCCGCGACCGCCACGCTTTCGGCGGCTGGTTCGGCTGCCGAGACGGTCGTGACAGCGGCAGGTTCCGCAATGGGCGGGGCGGCGCAGGGCGCCATGGCGGCAGCGGGCGAAATGATGCCGGCAGGCGCGATGGCCGACCCGATGGCCTTCGCCACCGACACGCTGCTGCGCGCGCCAACGGTCGATCCGGCGGCAACGTCCAATCCCGATCTGACCCGCGAAACCTCGGCCATTCTTGCCAATGTGCTGATGACCGGTGAGATTTCGGATACCGACCGCGCGTATCTGGAAAGTGCGGTTGCCGCACGCTCCGGCCTGGCCCCGGCCGAAGTGACCGCCCGTGTGGATACGGCGATCGAGACCGCCCAGACCGCCCGCGCCGATGCCGAACAGCTCGCCGAAGAGGCCCGCCAGATGGCTATCGACGTGGCCGAAACCGCCCGCATCAGCGCGGTCCTGACCGCATTCCTGCTGACAGCGGCGGCCCTTGTCGCTGCGGCTGCGGCAACGGTGGGTGCGGTGCGTGGCGGCGTGCATCGTGACGAGGGCCGGGTGTTTGCCGGGCTGTCCTACCGCCGCTAAGGCGTGTGGCCCAGCGGGATGGCGACATCCCGCACCCCGATCTGACACGGCCACCCCAAACCGGGTGGCCGTGTCATTTGTCAGCCGCCCCTCAAGGCCTGCGCCACGATGTTGCACGCGCAGCAAGGAAACTCTGGCCTTTCGCGCCTGCCTGAGGTATCGCCGCGCCAAAGCACACCAATACCCGCATCAGAAAGTGACCCTCCCGATGGAGCTCCGCAACATCGCCATCATCGCGCACGTTGACCATGGCAAGACGACCCTCGTGGACGAACTGCTCAAGCAGTCCGGCGCATTCCGCGACAATCAGGCCGTGGCCGAACGCGCGATGGACAGCAATGACATCGAACGCGAACGCGGCATCACGATTCTGGCGAAGTGCACCAGCCTTGAATGGGATGGCCGCCGTATCAACATCGTCGACACCCCCGGCCACGCCGATTTTGGTGGCGAGGTGGAACGCATCCTGTCGATGGTCGATGGCGTGGTCCTGCTGGTCGATGCCGCCGAAGGCCCGATGCCGCAGACCAAATTCGTGACATCCAAGGCGCTGGCACTTGGCCTGCGTCCCATCGTTGTTCTGAACAAGGTCGACAAGCCCGACGCCGAACCCGACCGGGCCCTGAACGAGGTGTTCGACCTTTTCGCCAACCTCGGCGCGGACGACGACCAGCTTGATTTCCCGGTGCTCTACGCCTCGGGCCGCGCAGGGTGGGCTGATGCCTCGCTTGATGGCCCGCGCAAGGATCTGTCGGCCCTTTATGATCTGGTGCTGGCCCATGTGCCGCAGCCCGCGCAATTGTCGCGCCGCGCCGAACCGTTCCAGATGCTGGCAACCACGCTGTCCGCCGACCCCTTCATCGGTCGCATCCTGACCGGCCGGGTCGAGGCCGGCACGCTGCGCGCTGGCGAAACCATCAAGGCGCTGTCGCGCGATGGGGCAAAGCTGGAACAGTTCCGCGTGTCCAAGGTGCTGGCATTCCGCGGCCTGACCCAGACCGCGATTGATGTGGCCGAGGCCGGCGATATCGTCACGCTGGCCGGTATGTCCAAGGCCACCGTGGCCGACACGCTGTGTGCGCTGGAAATCGAAACCGCCCTGCCCGCGCAACCGATTGATCCGCCTACAATTTCTGTCACATTCGGGATTAACGACAGCCCCCTTGCCGGCAAGGACGGCACCAAGGTGCAGTCCCGGATCATCCGCGAACGCCTGATGAAAGAGGCCGAGATCAACGTCGCCATCAAGGTTACCGACACTCCCGGCGGCGATGCATTCGAGGTCGCCGGTCGTGGCGAACTTCAGATGGGTGTGCTGATCGAAAACATGCGCCGCGAGGGGTTTGAGCTGTCCATTTCGCGCCCGCGCGTGCTGTTCCAGGAGATCGACGGCAAGAAATGCGAGCCGATCGAAGAAGTCACCATTGACGTCGATGACGAATACACCGGCCCGGTGATTGAAAAGCTGACCGGCCCACGCAAGGGCGATCTGGTGGAAATGAAACCGGCGGGCGTCGGCAAGACCCGCATAATCGCGCACGTCCCGTCCCGCGGGCTGATCGGGTATCACGGTCAGTTCATGACCGACACCCGCGGCACCGGTGTTCTGAACCGCGTGTTTCACGCCTGGGCACCACACAAGGGGCCGATCGAAGGCCGCCGTCAGGGCGTTCTGATCTCGATGGAAAGCGGCACCTCGGTCGCCTATGCGATGTGGAAACTCGAAGACCGCGGTCACTTCTTCATCGGCGTGCAGGAACCCGTCTACACGGGCATGGTCATCGGCGAACATAACCGCGACAACGATCTGGAAGTGAACCCGCTGAAGGGCAAGCAACTGACCAACGTCCGCGCCTCCGGTACCGACGAGGCCGTGCGCCTGACCACGCCGGTGCGCCTGTCACTGGAACAGGCGATTGCCTATATCGACGATGATGAACTGGTCGAGGTGACACCCAAGGCGGTGCGCATGCGCAAGCGGTTTCTCGATCCGAATGACCGCAAACGGCAGTCCCGCGCGGGCTAAAAACCAGCGGGACTTCAATTTTTCTGCAGAAAATTCACGGGTGCTGGTTGGCACCCGTTGATCTTTCGCAGAAAGATCGTGGCTCATTCCACCTCTTCCACCACCATCAAATCACGCACGGATGCGCCCTTGGCATGGGCCAAAGCCGCCTGGTAAATGTCCGACCGATAACATTCGACGGCCTTCTCAAGGCTGGGAAACCGCGCCACCACATTGCGCGGGCGGTCATTGCCTTCCAGCTGCACATAGCGCCCGCCCCGCGCCAGAAACACCCCGCCATGCGCCGCAATGGCCACGGTCGCCCCCGCCGCATAGCGCGCGTATGCTTCTGCATCCGTCACATGCACATGCGCGATCCACAGTGCCGTTGCCATGCTATGCTCCGATCACGGCTTCCGCCGCCCTGATTGCCGCCGCGGCATTGGCGACATCCGCGCCACCCGCCTGCGCCATATCCGGCCGCCCGCCGCCGCCCTTGCCCCCCAGGGCCTCGGCCGCCGCCTTTACGATGTTCACCGCAGAAATCCGCGCCGTCAGGTCCGCCGTGACCCCGGCCGCCACCGCGGCCTTGCCGCCCGCATCCGCGATCAGCAGCACAGCGCCCGATCCCATCCGCTGCTTCATCTCATCAATCAAGCCCGGCAAATCCTTGCCGGACACGCCGGAAAGGACCTGAGCAATGAAGGGTATCCCGTTGATATCCTTTGCATCCGGCCCCGACTCCTTGCCGCCTATCGCCATCTCGCGGCGCAGTTGTGCCACCTCATTCTGCAAGGCCCGCCGCTCATCCGACAACGCCTTCACCCGGTCCACCACATCCGCGGCATGGGTTTTCAGCATCCCCGCCACATCGGCCAATCGCGCATCCTGCGCGCGCAGATGGTCCAGCGCCGCCTGCGCGGTCAGCCCTTCGATCCGCCGCACACCGGCACTGGATGCCGAATCGCCCAGCAGAACAAATGTCCCGATATCCCCGGTCCGCCCCACATGTGTGCCGCCACACAGCTCCAGCGAATAGGTCACGCCATCCGCGCCCTTGCCCGACCCGTCCAGCGTGCCCATCGAAACCACGCGCACCTCATCGCCGTATTTCTCGCCAAACAGCGCCTGCGCCCCGATCGCGCGGGCATCGTCGGGCGTCATGATGCGGGTCTCGACCGGGCTGTTCTGACGGATAAAGGCGTTCACCTCGGCCTCGACTGTTGCCAATTCTCCCGCCGACAGCCCCTTGGCATGGCTGAAATCAAAGCGCATCCGGTCGGCGGCATTCAGGCTGCCCCGCTGTGCCACATGCTCGCCCAAAGCGCGCCGCAGCGCCTCGTGCAACAAATGGGTCACCGAATGGTTCGCGCGGATCGCCGTGCGCCGCGCATGATCAACAACCAGCGACGCTCCCTGCCCCTGCGCAAGCGTGCCTTCCGTGACCTCGGCCATATGGATGAACAAGCCTTGCGACTTTTTCACATCGGTGACCCGGGCAACCCCGCTGTCGGTGCGCAGCAGACCATGGTCACCCACCTGCCCGCCCGCCTCTGCATAAAACGGCGTCTGGTTCAGGATGACCTGCACCGATGATCCCGCACTGGCTGTCGGACTGGCGGCGCCGGCAGCAACAATCGCCAAAATCTGGCCCTCGGCAGCCTCGGTGTCATAGCCCAGAAATTCGGTTGCGCCATGCGCCTCGGCCAGATCGAACCAGATCGCGGCATCCTTGGTCTCACCCGTGCCGGCCCAGCTCGCCCGCGCCTTGGCCTTCTGTTCGGCCATCGCGACGTCAAAGCCCGCCACATCGACCGCGCGGCCCCTCTCACGCAGGGCATCCTGCGTCAGATCCAGCGGAAACCCGTAGGTATCATACAGCTTGAACGCCGCAGCCCCCGGCAGAGCGGCTCCATCAGCCAGGCGCGACACCTCATCATCCAGCAGCTTCAACCCCCGGTCCAGCGTCTGTTTGAACCGCGTTTCTTCCTGCCGCAGGGTCTCTTCAATCATCGCCTGCCCGCGGGAAAGCTCCGGGTACGCCCCACCCATCTGGTTGACCAGCGCCGGAACCAGCCGGTGCATGACCGGGTCGACAGCACCAAGGATATGCGCATGCCGCATCGCCCGTCGCATGATCCGCCGCAGCACGTATCCGCGCCCCTCATTGGATGGCATCACCCCATCGGCGATCAGAAACGACGTCGCGCGCAGATGATCCGCAATCACCCGGTGATGCGTCTTTCCCGGTCCGTCAGGATCAGAGTTCGTGGCATGCGCCGACGCCTCGATCAGGCTGCGCATCAGATCGGTGTCGTAGTTGTCATGCTTGCCCTGCAACAACGCCCCGATGCGCTCCAGCCCCATGCCGGTGTCGATCGACTGCATGTCGAGCGGACGCATCGTGCCATCGGCAAATTGTTCATTCTGCATGAACACGTTGTTCCAGATCTCGATGAAGCGGTCGCCGTCCTCATTGGGCGACCCGGGCGGGCCACCCGGAATGTGGTCGCCATGATCATAGAAAATCTCGGTGCAGGGCCCGCAAGGGCCTGTCGGCCCCATGCGCCAGAAATTATCGTCCGTCGGGATGCGGATGATCCGGCTTTCCGGCAGGCCGGCCACCTTTTTCCACAGCGCCGCCGCCTCGTCATCGGTGTGATAGACCGTCACGCACAACTTGTCCGGGTTGATGTCGAAATCGCGGGTCAGCAATTCCCAGCTGAAGGCAATCGCATCGGCCTTGAAGTAATCGCCAAAGCTGAAGTTTCCCAGCATTTCAAAGAACGTATGGTGCCGCGCGGTATAGCCCACATTGTCCAGATCGTTGTGCTTGCCACCCGCGCGCACGCATTTCTGTGCTGTCGTCGCGCGCTTGTAATCCCGCGTTTCCACCCCGGTGAAACAGTTCTTGAACTGCACCATGCCAGAGTTTGCAAACATCAGCGTCGGGTCGTTGCGCGGCACCAGCGGGCTGCTGTCCACCACCCGGTGATCGTTGCGGCGAAAGAAGTCGAGGAAAGTAGACCGGATATCGTTCAACGACGGCATGGGAAGCGCCCTTTTTTCAACATTCCGCCCCGTTTAGCCCCGCCATGCGGGGCTGTCCACCATCGCGGATCGCAGACATGAAAAAAGCCCCGGCGCGGTGACCGGGGCCTTGCTCTGCGACCCTTTGTGCGGATCACATGTCGACAACATCCTCGGCCGCAGCGCCACCTTCAATGTGGAAATCAAGCCCGTTGGACGCGCGGATCTTATCCTCGATCTCGTTAGCAACAGCAGGGTTGGACTTCAGGAACAGCTTGGCATTCTCGCGCCCCTGACCGATGCGTTCATCCTTGAAGGAATACCAGCTGCCGGATTTCTCGACCACGCCCGCCTTCACGCCGATGTCGACCAGCTCGCCTGTCTTGGAAATCCCCTCGCCATACATGATGTCGAATTCGACCTGCTTGAAGGGTGGGGCCACCTTGTTTTTCACCACTTTGACGCGCGTCGTGTTGCCCACAACCTCGTCCTTGTCCTTGATCGAACCGGTGCGGCGAATGTCCAGACGCACGCTTGCATAGAACTTCAGCGCATTGCCCCCCGTCGTCGTCTCGGGGCTGCCGAACATCACGCCGATCTTCATGCGGATCTGGTTGATGAAGATCACCATGCAGTTGCTGCGCCCGATGCTGGCGGTCAGCTTGCGCATCGCCTGGCTCATCAGGCGGGCCTGGCTGCCCATCTGCATGTCGCCCATGTCGCCCTCGATTTCCGATTTCGGCACCAGGGCCGCAACCGAATCCACCACAATCAGGCTGACTGCCCCCGACCGCACCAGCGTATCGACGATTTCCAGCGCTTGTTCGCCCGTGTCGGGTTGCGAAATCAGCAGCTCATCCAGGTTCACGCCCAGCTTCTTGGCATACTGCGGATCAAGCGCATGTTCGGCAT
>JAYSSN010000419.1:0-7125 GCA_043720555.1 Rhodobacterales bacterium
TTGGGCAATCCGGGGGCGAAGTACCAGATGAACCGGCACAATATCGGGTTCATGGCGGTGGACAGGATTGCGGCGGATCACGGGTTTTTGCCATGGAAGACGGGGTTTCACGGGCTGATCGCCGAGGGGCGGCTGGGAGGCGAGAAGGTGGTGCTGCTGAAGCCCGGCACATTCATGAACCTGTCGGGTCAATCGGTGCAGGGGGCAATGGCGTTTCACAAGATCGCGCTGGCGGATGCGATTGTTTTTCATGACGAACTGGACCTCGCCCCCGGCAAGATGCGCCTGAAGCAGGGGGGCGGGCATGCAGGCCATAATGGCCTGCGGTCAATCCACGCGCATCTGGGCGAGGGGTATGGCCGCGTGCGGCTGGGGATCGGGCATCCGGGGCACAAGGATATGGTCGCGGGCTATGTACTGCACGATTTTGCCAAGGTCGATCAGGACTGGCTGGAGGATCTGCTGCGCGGGATATCCGAGGGGGCGGCTGCGCTGGTCGAGGGCGACACCGCCCGCTTTGCCAATGCGGTGGCGCTGCGGGTAAGCCCGCCACGGTCGGGAACGGGCGCGGCCGGGCGAGGCGCGGGGGGTGCGCCAGACACGCGGGGGGCGCCGGACGCGGGAGGGCCAGAGAAGGCGGTGGCGGTTGAGCCTGCGACGCAGGACACGCGGACGGCGATGCAGAAGCTGCTGGACCGGTTTCGCTGAATTCCCGCGCAGGGGTGGTGGCGGGAGCATGCAGCGCGGATATTTATGGCAACGATGAACGGGTGGGCGTCAGAAGCGGGTCGCGGCGGTAGCCGTGATGTCGGGGCTGTGGCCTGCGATCAGGGCGGCCACGATGCGGGCGGTGATCGGAGCGAGGGTCAGACCGATATGGCCGTGGCCGAAGGCGTAGATGATGTCTGCGCCGCCGGATGAGGGGCCGATCACGGGCCGGCTGTCGGGCAACGAGGGACGAAATCCCATCCATGTGCGCGAGGGGGCGGGCAAGTCGGGAAAGATGCTTGTGGCGCCAGAGGTGAGGCTGGCGATGCGGTGTGGCGAGGCGGGCAGGTGCAGCCCGCCGAGTTCGACCGTGCCTGCAACGCGCAGGCGGCCATCCATCGGGCAGAGGTAGAAGCCGCGCGCGGTGGGGCAGGCGGGGCGGCTGAGGCGCGGTGTCTGCATATCCCATTCGACGTGATAGCCGCGCTCGGTATCCAGCGGAATGCGGTCGCCTGCCATCCGGGCCAGGGTGCGGGAATGCGCGCCGGCGGCGATGATGACGCGGCGAGCAATGAGGGCGACGCCGGGGCCGGTGAGGCGCACCCCGTGCGGCGTGCGGTCGAGGTGGTCGACAGCTGCGCGAATGTGGGCGACGCTTGCGGCGATGTGCGTGGCGAGGGCCGCCATCACGGCGCCGGGGTCGATGAGGGTCATGGCATCGGGGAAGAAGGCGGCCCCGGCCATGGGGGGCAGGTTTGGTTCGAGCTGCCAAAGGGCATCCGGGCCGATCAGGTCGACGTGGACACCCATGCTGCGGCGCATGGCCATGTCGCTTTGCGCGGCGCGGAAGGCAGCGCCGGTTTCGTACAGGTAGAGGCAGCCGTTGTGGCGGGTGAGGTGCGCAGCGTTGATGTCTTGCGCGAGGGTGTGCCAGAGCGGGCCTGCATCAGTCAGCAATCGGGCTATGGCGCGGGCATTGCGCGCGGCGGCGGCGGGCAGCGACTGGCGGGCAAAGCGGGCGAGCCAGGGAATGAGCGCGGGCAGGGCGGCGCGGCGGATGGCCAGCGGGGAGTTGCGGTCGAACAGCAGGGACGGCAGGTTGCGCAGCACATTGGGGGTGCCGACGGGCATCACTGCGTAATCGGCGATGGTGCCGGCATTGCCATAGCTGGCACCCGCGCCGGGGGTGGCGGGATCGATCAGGGTGACGTCATGTCCGGCTTCGGACAGCGCCTTGGCGATGCAAAGGCCGACCACACCCGCGCCGATGATGGCGATATCAACGGAGATCATGGGCGTGCAAGGTGCGCGACGAATGCGCACCTTGCGGTTTTGCTACATGCAGGCATCGTACAGCGCGCGCAGGTTTTGCAGCGTGAGCGGCACCGGGTTGCCGCCGCACGACGGGTCTTCAAGGGCCATTGCGGCCATCTCGTCCAGCCGGTCGTTCTGCACGCCCATGGCGGTCAGGTTGGCGGGGATGCCGAGGGTGCCGCGCAGATTCATCACGGCGGCGCGAAAGCCGTCGTAGCCGCCCGCGATGCCGATGTAGGCTGCGGCCTTGTCGAGCCGCGCTTCGATGGCGGGGCGGTTGAAATCGAGCACCATGGGCATCACGACGGCGTTGGTGGTGCCGTGGTGCGTGTTATACAGGGCACCGACCGGGTGGCTGAGGCTGTGGATGGCGCCAAGGCCCTTTTGAAACGCGACGGCCCCCATCGCGGCGGCCGACATCATGTGGGCGCGGGCCTCCAGATTGTCGGGCTGGGAGTAGGCCACGGCGAGGTTTTCAAACACCAGGCGCATCCCTTCAAGCGCGATGCCTTGTGACATCGGGTGGTAAAAGGGCGAGCAGTACGCCTCCAGACAATGCGCCAGCGCATCCATGCCGGTGCCTGCGGTGATGAAGCGGGGCATTCCAACGGTCAGGGCGGGGTCGCAGATCGTGACCTTTGGCATCAACGCGGGGTGGAAGATGATCTTTTTCTTGTGGGTGGCGGAATTGGTCAGCACGCCCGCGCGGCCCACCTCGGACCCGGTGCCAGCGGTGGTGGGCACGGCGATGATGGGGGCGATCTTGCTGGTGTCGGCGCGGGTGTACCAGTCGTCGATATCTTCGAGCGCCCAGACGGACAGGTCTTTGTCCTGATGCGCCATGAGCGCGATCATCTTGCCAAGGTCGAGCGCCGAGCCTCCGCCAAAACAGATCACGCCGTCATGGCGCCCCGCGCGGTAGGTGACGATCCCGGCGGCCATGTTGGACTCGTTCGGGTTGGGGTCCACCTCGCTGAACACGGCGCGGCCAAGTCCTGCGTTGGCGAGGCTGTCCAGCGCGGCGGCGGTGATGGGCAGCGAGGCCAGCGCCTTGTCGGTCACGAGCAGCGGGGTGGTGATGCCTGCGGCCTTGCAGTGTTCGGCCAGTTCCGCGATCCGGCCCACGCCGAATTTGATGGCGGTGGGGTAGGACCAGTTCCGGTTGGGGACAGCGTGGGTCATGACGTGACTTTCCTGAGGTGATAGGATTTGGGGCGGGTGACGGACATGAAGCCAAGTGCCGAAAG
This sequence comes from Rhodobacterales bacterium, assembly GCA_043720555.1. Taxonomy (GTDB): domain Bacteria; phylum Pseudomonadota; class Alphaproteobacteria; order Rhodobacterales; family Rhodobacteraceae; genus JAAFHS01. The sequence goes on from JAYSSN010000419.1 coordinate 3,270, forward strand.
CGAGGTGCCGCGCCCGGTATCCTTGACGCCGGTCCATGTCAGTGCCGGATCGAGATAGTCGCAGCGGTTCATGAACACGGTGCCGGTTTCGATCTGCGCGCCAAGGTGGGCGGCGCGGTCGGCGTCGCGGGTCCATAAGCTGGCCGTCAGGCCATAGGGGCTGTCGTTCATAAGCTGGATCGCTTCGGCGTCGGTGCGCACTTTCATGATGCCGACGACGGGGCCGAAGGATTCTTCCTTCATCACGCGCATGGCGTGGGTGACGTTGGTCAGGATCTGCGGCGCGAGGTAGGCGCCGCCGTCATCGCCGAATTTTTTGGGGTCGAGCATGGGCGTGGCGCCAGCGGCGATGGCTTCTGCCGTCTGGGCGCGGACGGTGGCGGCAAAGCGTTTGTGCGCCATCGGCCCGAGGGTGGTACTGATATCAAACGGGTTGCCGAGTTTGAGCTGGCCAACCCAGGCAACCGACTTTTCGACAAAGCTGTCGAATAGGGATTCGTGGACATAGATACGCTCGATCCCGCAGCAGCATTGCCCGGCGTTGTACATGGCGCCATCCATCAGGGTGTCCACCGCGGCCTCAAGGTCTGCGTCCTGCATCACATAGCCGGGGTCCTTGCCGCCGAGTTCGAGGCCAAGCGCGGTGAAGGTGCCTGCGGCGGCGCGCTCGATTGCGGCACCGCCCGCGACAGAGCCGGTAAAGTTGACAAAGCCGAAGGCGCGGGCGGCGACAAGCTGTTCAGTGGTGGCGTGATCGAGGACGACGTTCTGGAACACATCGGGCGGCACGCCGCCTGCATGCAGCGCCTGAGCCAGACGTTCACCCACCAGCAGGGTCTGGCTGGCGTGTTTCAGAATGACGGAATTGCCCGCGACAAGGGCGGGCACGATGGTGTTGATCGCGGTGAGATAGGGGTAGTTCCAGGGCGCGATGATGAAGACGACGCCGACGGGTTCACGCATGATGCGGCGTTCAAACCGGTCTGATGCCTCGACCACCGTGGGGGCGAGGGCGGCAGCGGCGATATCGCTCATGTAGGTGGTGCGGTCGTTGACGCCGCCGAACTCGCCACCATAGCGGGTGGGGCGGCCCATTTGCCAGGCGAGTTCGTCAACCAGCGTGGATTTGATGTCGTTCAGGGCGGCCACGCCTGCCTTCACACGCCTGATGCGTTCGTCCATGGGCAGGGCGGCCCAGCCGGATTGTGCGGCCTTGGCGCGGGCAGCGGCGGCTATTGCGGCATCAGGTGTGAGCGGCGTGCGGGTTGCATAGACGCTGCCATCGACGGGCGAGATGAGTTGAATCGGGGTCATGAGCGTGTCCTGTCGGGTGCGCATCCATTGCGCACCATGGGCGAGGGAAATGGTGCGCACAGAATGCGCACCCTGCGGATCATGCGCGTTCCAGCAGCCGGGCGCGTTCAAAGTCGGTGACGACGCGGTCGGTTTCCGCAATTTCCCACTGCGCGGCGTGGTGATAGTGGTCCACCACATCGTTGCCGAAAGCATCGCTCAACATTTTGGATTTTGCCAGCAGGGCCGCCGCATCGCGCAGGTTTTTGGGAATTTCGCGCACCTTTTTGGCGGCATAGACGTCGCCCGAGGCCTCGGGCTCCAGCTTGTACTTGCCCTCGACGCCCGCGAGTCCCGCGGCAAGCAGGGCGGCGCAGGTGAGGTAGGGGTTGATATCGGCGCCGGGGATGCGGCATTCGACGCGCACCGCTTTGGTATGCGCGCCGCAGACCCGGAAGCCTGCCGTGCGGTTGTCGGTGGACCAGACCGCTTTTGTCGGCGCAAACATGCCCACTGTAAAGCGTTTGTAGCTGTTCACGTAGGGGGCCAGAAACGCGGTGATTTCCTGCGCATGGGTCAGTTGGCCCGCAAGAAAATGCTTCATCAGGCTGGACATGCCGTGTTTGTCGCCTTGGTCATAAAAAGCGGGTTTGCCGTCCAGCGACCAAAGCGACTGGTGGACGTGGCTGGATGATCCCGCGCGGCGGTGGTCGTATTTCGCCATGAAGGTCACGGATTTGCCGCGCGCGTGGGCGATTTCCTTGACGCCGTGTTTGACGATGACGTGGTTGTCGGCGGTATCGAGCGCGTCGGAATAGCGGTAGTTGATTTCTTCTTGTCCGGCGTCCGCCTCGCCCTTGGAGTTTTCGATCGGGATGCCTGCGCCGTAAAGGCCATTGCGCGCCGCGCGCATCACGTCTTCTTCCTTGGATGTCTGGAAGATGTGGTAGTCTTCGTTATAGGCGCTGACGGCACGCAGACTGCCGACGGTGCCATGATCTTGCAGGGAATTGCGGATGGCATCGTAGCTGTTCTCGAAGATGTAGAATTCGAGTTCGGTCGCCATCATCGGTTCAAATCCCAGGTGCCTTGCGCGCGCCACCTGACGCTTCAGGATGGCGCGGGGCGATTGGGGCACTTCCTGATGCGTGTGGTGATCCAGCAGGTCGCCCAGTACAAGTGCGGTGCCCGGCAGCCACGGCAGAGGGCGCAGCGTGGACATGTCGGGTTTCAGCACATAGTCGCCATAGCCCGTCTGCCAGCTGGAGGTTTTGTAGCCCTGCACGGTGGTCATTTCCATGTCCACGGTCAGCAGGTAATTGCAGCAATGGGTTTCCTCGTAGCCGCCATCGAGGAAGAACGCCGCATGGAACCGCTTGCCCATCAGGCGGCCCTGCATATCGACGCCTGCCACAAGGACGGTGTCGATCTCGCCGCGCGCGACGGCGTCTTTCAGTGCATTCAAAGTCATGTTGCCGGGCATGTCGTTGCCTTCATGTGATGTCATCGGAAATGGCCCGTCGGGCCGGGTGGCGCGCTGTCAGGTGCGCAGGGTGCCCCCGCCGAATTCGGGTTTGCGTGGCCAGCACGATCGGTTCTGCGGATCAGGCCGCATCAGAATTCCCCCCCCACGGCATCTTGGTCCGCGTTGGTGCTATTCATTCACAGGTCGGGGCATGGGTGCAACCCCCTCTGACGGACGGGTGCGCGCGCCTGCAATGGCATTGAAGGCGACGGCGGCAAGCAGGATGGCCCCACCGATGAACGTGCCGACAGAGGCGGTTTCATTGAGGAACAGCCACACCCAGAGCGGGGCGAGCATCACCTCGACCAGCGAAATCAGCGTCAGTTCGGCGGCGGGGATCACCCGGCTGCCAAGGGTGTAAAGCGCCATGCCGGTGGCGAGGATCACGGCACCGATGGCCATCGAGATGGCGATATCGTGCGGCGAGACGTCGATCGGGCTGCCCTGAAGCCTGAGTACGATGGCGGCGGTGACGATGGAAAAGATGCCGCCCAGAAGGATCGCGGGCGTCATGTCGGCCAGTCGCCCCCACCGCAGTGCGACGGAAAACGCACCAAAGCCGGCAGCCGACAGCAGGGCCGCGATGTTGCCTTCCATCGCACCGATGGCCAGCCCTTCGCGCACCATGATGAACATGCCGATGATCGCCAGCGCGATGGCGGCCCAGGTGGTGGGGCGGACCTGTTCGCGCAACAGCACCCAGCCTAGGATGGCGGCGACAAACGGGGAGGCGGCAAACAGAAACACCGCATTGGCGATCGTCGTGGTCTGAATGGCGAAGATCGCCCCGGCAAAGGCGGCGACGAGGCTGAGGCCACCGATCATGCCAGCAACGCCGACGGATCTGACCGCGGCGAGGGGGCGGCCCCGGGACGTCCATGTGACATAGGCCAGCAGTACGGGCACCATGCCGACCGATCGCCAGAACAGGATCGCCCAGACCGATGCTTCGTCAATCTGGCGCAGGCCAAGGCCCATCAATGACCACAGCGTTCCTGCGGCAAGCACACAGGCCACACCGGTTGTATAGCGCATCAT
>JAYSSN010000420.1:0-7112 GCA_043720555.1 Rhodobacterales bacterium
GTTCATCGAACGCTATGAGCAGCTGGAATCCGAGAAGAAGGATGTGTCGGAAAGCCAAAAGGAAGTGATGGCCGAGGCCAAGGGGCGCGGCTATGACACCAAGGTGATACGCAAGGTCATCGCGCTGCGCAAACGCACACCCGATGACATTGCCGAGGAAGAAAGCATTCTTGAGCTGTACAAGTCCGCTTTGGGGATGAGCTGATCTGCACCGGAAAGCCGGGCATTTCCAGTCGGCAATGTCCGGGTTTCGTGATTTAAAGTCAGTCTGCTGTACGGTTATCCACAGGCCGTCTGCTTTGCCGTCGTGCTACGGTGCGATGAAGGTCACGCCCGGCATGGCGCTGATGCGGGCCACGTCCTGTTCGTAACCGGCGGTCATCCGGGTGATCAGGTCGTCGGTCCAGCCGGGCATGCTGATTTCAACTTCGATCTTGTCGGGCGTTGCGAACTTGTCAAGAAATGCACTCACCGCGCGTCGGCGGCGTTCGATGGTGAAGGGGCCCTTGGTGTCCAGATAGGCGCGCAGCCGGGCAAGCCCGTCCGCGGACATGATCATGGCCAGCACGTCAAATGTGCCCTCGATCCGGGTGCCCGGCGCGTGGCCGGATACGGCTTGCAGCACTTCGGGCCAGATCAGGGGGGTGTCTTCGTCGCACCAGACGGTCAGCTTGGCATCGGGGTTCATCGCCTGGATCCGCCCGATCATTTCAGACCAGCGGATCAGGGACGGATCGGTGCCTGCCATGAACTTGTCATAGTCCGCCGTCTTTTCCTTGGCGAACAGCGCAGGCAGAAAGGTGGCGGGGTTGCGCAGCGCGAGAAAGAATTCCGCCTCGATTTCCGGGAAAATCCGGGCGAAGGCGCGCACCCGTTCGCCCGCCGCCGGGTAAAGTGTGCCTTGCAGTGCCCAGGCGGGAAAGCTGAGGAAGTTCTCCCACCCCAGGATCAGCCGTTCGGCGCTGTCTTCGGACATGATCTGTTCCAGCACGATGGCCTGGGTTTCGTGCGTGGCGGCCGCCCCTTTCAACTGGATCGCCGTGTCGCGCAGCAGCGTGCGATAGCGCGAGGGCGGCGGCACGATGATGCCCTGCGGTCCCAGCACGCCACGGTTCTTCAGCAAGCAGCGGATCAGCCGCTCTTCATCGGTGCAATGGGCGCCGAGGTGGTAGATGATGCGCATGGGGCTGCTCTGCCTTCTTGATTGTTACGCGCAATATACGTGGTTTTCTGGACAGATAAACCGCTTTCCTGTAGGGCTGCGGCATGATGGTTGACCAAAACAGTCAAGTACCGGCGCGCCGCCACCTGGATGGCTGGGCGATCGGGGCGGTTCTGGTGGCGGCTCTGGTGCTGGCGCCGATCCTGTCGGTGGTTTGGATCGCGCTGACCCCTGCGGAAAACATCTGGCCGCATCTGCTGGCGACGGTGATGCCGCGCTATGTGGCCAATACGCTGATCCTGATGGCGGGGGTGGCCGCGCTGACGGCGGCGGTGGGCACGGGGGCGGCGTGGCTGGTCACGATGTACCGCTTTCCGGGGCGGCGGTGGCTGGCTGTGGCGCTGCTGTTTCCGATGGCGATCCCGGCCTATGTCGGGGCCTATGCGCTGGTGGATTTTCTGGATTATGCCGGGCCTTTGCAGGCCGCACTGCGGGGCGCGTTCGGCTGGACGTCGGCGCGGGATTACTGGTTCCCCGAGGTACGGGCACACGGGCCTGCGATTTTGGTTCTGGCGGGTGCGCTGTACCCCTACGTCTATCTGCTGGCCCGCGCGGCATTTCGCGAAACATCCGCCGAGGCGTATGAAACGGCGCGCGCCTTGGGCTGCGGGCGATGGGCGTTGTTCTGGCGCGTTGGCCTGCCGATGGCGCGGCCCGCGATTGCAACCGGCGTCGCGCTGGCGTTGATGGAGACGGTGGCCGATTACGGCACGGTGCAGCATTTCGGGGTCCAGACGCTGACCACCGGCATCTTTTCCACCTGGCTGAACGGCGGCAATGCGGGGGGGGCCGCGCAGATTTCGGGCGTGGTGCTGATGCTGATCTTTGCGCTGGTGGCGCTGGAGCGGATCAGCCGCCGCAACGCGCGCTTTCACCGCACGAGCCGGGCGGCGCGGCCGGTGCAGCCTCAGGGGCTGACGGGGGTTTCAGGCTGGGTTGCCTGTGTGTTGTGCGTAATCCCGTTTGCATGCGGCTTTGTGCTGCCGGTGGCCGTGATGGTGCGCCTTTCGCTGCGCAACCTGTCGGTCTGGGCCGACCCGGGGCTGGGGGCGGCTTTGGTCAACACGCTGCTCGTGGGGGGAATAGCGGCGGCGGTGACGGTGGCGGCGGCGCTGTTTCTGGTCTATGCCGTGCGCCTGCTGGGGCGGGGGGTGGCGCGCTGGGTGCTGCCGGCGACGATCCTTGGCTATGCGGCGCCGGGCGCGGTGCTGGCGCTGGGTCTGCTGATCCCGCTGGCGGCGTTCGACAATTGGCTGGCGGATGGGGTGCTGGCGGTGACGGGGTTTGATCCGGGGCTGATGCTGACGGGTACCTCCGCGGCGATTGTGCTGGTTTACGTGGTACGGTTTTTCGGCATTGCGCAGGGGGCGGTGGATACCGCCTTTGGCCGCGTGTCGCCGAACCTGCCGATGGCCGCGCGGTCCCTGGGGCGCACGGCGGGGGGGGCACTGCGGGCGGTTTATCTGCCAATGATGCGGGGGTCGGTGGCGACGGCGCTGCTGATCGTGTTTGTCGATTGCGTCAAGGAATTGCCTGCTACGCTGCTGCTGCGGCCGTTCAACTTCAACACGCTGTCCACACGGGTGTTCGAGCTGGCAAGCCTTGAGCGGCTGGGTGAGGCCGCCCCGGCGGCGCTGGTGGTGATGGCGGTCGGTCTGGTCGCGGTGTTCGCGCTGGCACGTGCCAACCGGGCTTGACCCTGCGGGCGCACCCGGAGTATCTGGTGCCCGTGTGCCCTTATAGCTCAGCTGGTAGAGCACCTGATTTGTAATCAGGGGGTCTCGGGTTCAAATCCTGATGGGGGCACCATTCTTCTTCTTTAGGGGTATCCGATGCCAAAAATCCTCATCACGGGTGCCGGCAGCGGGATCGGGCGGGCGACGGCGCGGGTGTTTGTGGCCGCCGGGTGGGATGTGGCGTGCCTTGGGCGGCGGACGGATGCGCTGCGCGAGACAGCACCTGATGCGCTGATCCTGCCGTGCGACGTCACGGATGCGGGGCAGGTCGAGGCGGCGTTTGCGACCGTGAAGGCGGCCTGGGGACGGCTGGATGTGCTGTTCAACAACGCAGGTCAGGCGCTGAAACCCACGCTGATCGACGAGATCGCTGTGGAAGACTGGCTGCGGGTCAGTTCAGTCAACATCACGGGGATGTTCCTGTGCGCGCGGGCGGCCTTCGGGATGATGCGGCGGCAGAACCCGGCGGGCGGGCGGATCATCAACAATGGCTCGATCTCGGCGCATGTGCCGCGACCGGGGTCGGCGCCTTATACCACGTCAAAGCATGCGGTGACGGGGCTGACGCGGACGCTTGGCCTTGACGGGCGGGCGTTCAACATCGCTTGCGGGCAGATCGATATCGGCAATGCGCTGACGGATATGGCGGCGGGGTTCACCCAAGGGGCGCTGCAGGCGGATGGGGCCATGCGGGTGGAGCCGGTGATGGATGTAGCGCATGTGGCGCAGGCGGTGTTGCACATGGCGCAGTTGCCGCTGGACGTAAATGTGCCGTTCATGACCGTCATGGCAAGGGATATGCCATATATCGGAAGGGGTTGAGGCGTGTTCTTCAGGCCGGGTGTGAACCCGAGTCTGTTCGACGCTGATAGAAGCGCCAGTCAAACTCTGGCCCCTTGATTTTCGCGTGTCTTGCGCAAGAACGGGATTCCACTTTTGTCGGACGCGCTCTAGACGCCATCCAGCGTGGCCGCTTCGAACCCCCCGTAACAACCCTGGCTGAAGATCAGCGGGCTGCCCTCGCCATACGCGGCGCGCAGCACCCGGCCGATGACGATGGCGTGGTCGCCGCCATCATGGGCGGCATGCAGCGCGCAGTCAAAGCGGGCCAGCGTGCCCGGCAGGGTCGGCATGCCTTCGGGGGCGACGTCATGCGCAAGTCCGTCAAACCCCGCGCCACCGCGTAAAAAGCGGCTGGCAAGCCCCGCCTGACCGGCGCCCAGCACATGGATGGCAAAGAACGGCGCGCCCGAGAACAGCGCAAAGCGCGACGACGCCTTTGCCGGTGACCACAGCACGAGTGCGGGGTTTAGCGAGACGGCGGCAAAGCTGTTGGCGGTAAATCCCGTGGGGCCTTCGTCCGACGCGGCGGTGATGACGGTGACCCCGGTGGCAAAGCGGCCAAGCGCGGTGCGGAAGGCGCGCGGGTCACTTTGGGGTGCGAAATCCGTCCCCGTCATGCTGCCACCGTCCGCCATTGTCACACCCTGCCCTGTCTTAGTGGCGCAGAAGATAATCCAGCGCCACCCCCGATCAAGCGACGGCTTGCGGCAATTGCTTGGCGGCGGGCGGGCAAGCGGCTATTGCTGGCCGGCGAAGGAGTGTCCGATGCTGAAAGCCTATGCAAGCCACGCCGGCAAGTTGACGCCCCTGGCGGCCGACCGCCCGATCACCGAAGCGGTCTGGGTCGATCTGCTGCGCCCCAGCGACGCCGAAGTGGCGCAGGTCGTGCCGCTGGGGATCGAGGTGCCGACGCTGGCGGATATGGAAGAGATCGAAATCTCGAACCGGCTGTACCGCGAAGGTCTGGTCGATTACATGACGGTCGTCCTGCAGGGGCGCAACGCCGCCGATGTGCAGATCGCGGGGCCTGCCTGTCTGATCCTGACGCCCACGCATCTGGTGACCGTGCGCCACCATTCCCCCCGCCCGTTCGAGACCTATCCCGACCGGGCGGATAAATCATCGACCGGCTGCACTGTGTCAGACGAGGTGTTTCTGGGGCTGATCGAGGATATTGTCGGACGCATCGCCGATACGCTGGAGGGCGTGGGCAAGGCACTTGATCTGGTGACGGGGGCGGTCTTCGGCATAGACGACGGGCCGGGCAAGCCGGCGGCGCTGGCGCGGATTCTGGAACAGGTGGGGCGCGAAGGCGACACGTTGGGGCGCATCCGGCTGTCACTGCTGACGCTGGACCGTGCGCTGTCGTTCTTCAGCCACACGCTGGAGGGGCGCGCGGCCAAGGAATTGCGACACGCGGTGGCGGCCTTGGTCAAGGACCTGCAATCGCTGGAGGTGCATGGTGATTTTCTGTCAAGCCGGGTGGCGCTGGCGTCGGATGCGACCATCGGCATGATCAACCTTGTGCAAAGCTCGACGGTGCGGATCGTGTCGGTGGTGGCGGTGCTGTTCCTGCCGCCGACGCTGATTGCATCGCTCTATGGCATGAACTTCAGCGGGATGCCGGAGCTGGACGCATGGTGGGGCTATCCTGCGGCGCTGGTGGCGATGCTGGCGTCTGCCGTGCTGACGTATCTGTTCTTTCGCTGGAAGAACTGGCTTTGAAAGGACAATCCATGATCCGCCCATCCGCATTCACTGCTCCTGGCCGCTTCTGGCGCGGCAACATCCACACCCATTCCACCCGGTCGGACGGCGTGCTGGACCCGGCCGAGGTCTGCCGCCGTTACCGTGCCGAAGGGTATGATTTTCTGGCGCTGACGGATCATTTCGTGGGCGATTACGGCTATCCGATCGTGGACACCGTGCCTTACCGCCATGATGATTTCACCACCATTCCGGGGGCGGAACTGCATTCGGGCGCGCAGGAAAACGGCGAGATGTGGCATATTCTGGCGGTCGGTCTGCCAGCGGATTTCGCGCCGTCGCACACGCCCGCATGGAAGCCGGTGCCGGGGCAGGAAACCGGGCCGGCGCTGGCCGCGCGGGCGGTGGCAGCCGGGGCGTTCGTGGCGGTTACCCATCCGCAATGGTCGGGGCTGACGGTGGCGGATGCCGCCAGCATCACGGCGGCCCATGCGGTCGAGATTTACAACCATGGCTGTCATGCCGGGTGCGACCGCGCCGATGGTGCGGCGATCGCCGATCAGTTACTTGAGGCGGGGCGCAAGCTGAACCTGATTGCCACCGATGACGCGCATTTCTTTGAGCCGGATCATTTTGGCGGTTGGGTGATGGTCAAGGCGGAACGGAATGATCCCGACGCGCTGCTGGCAGCACTGAAGGCGGGGGATTTCTATTCCAGCCAGGGTCCGGAATTTCGCGATCTGCGCGTCTGTTCCGACCGGATCGAGGTGGCGTGTTCGTCGGTGCAGTCGGTGATCGTGCAGGGGCACGGGATGGCGGCCAAGGCCGTGCATGGCCAGTCGATGACAAGGGCCACGGTGCCGCTCGCGCGGTTCGCGGGCAGCCCCTATCTGCGCGTCACGCTGATTGACCACGCGGGCAAGAAAGCGTGGAGCAATCCGGTCTATCCGGTTTGGTAACCTGGCTGGGAACCTGCAAATTTCGGTACTGACAGCTTCAGTGTCGGCGGTGCCCGCTTCAGGCTTTGCCTTCCAGCCCGTCGGCGGCAGCGCCTGAGGCACCGGGGATGCGCATTTCGAACGTGTCGGTCACCGATGTGTAGTCATGATACCCCATCCGGGCGAGGGGGCGGATCAGCGGTATGTCGAGCTTGCCGTCGGCGCGGATCACCGCGTCATTCACATGGATGCGCATCACCTCGCCGAACACCACATCGACCCAGCCATGGCCGGAATTGCCGCGCAGACGGGTGGTGGACAGGTACCTGCATTCAAAATGCGCAGGCGATTCCGCGACACGGGGGCCGGGTGCGTCGATGCAGGGCGCCTTGGTGACACCGGCATGCGCGAATTCATCCACCCCGCCGGGCCATTCCATCGCCGAGATATTCACCGCCTCACGCAGGGCATAGGTCGCCATGTTCCACACGAACCAGCCGGTGTCCTCGGCATTGATGACCGTGTGTTTGCGGCGGCCATCGGCATACTGGTTGGCGGCAAACATCACCATCGGCGGGTCGAACGACAGGTTCTGCCACTGGCTGTAGGGGGCGAGGTTGGCGCTGCCATCACGCGACAGGGTGGACAGCCAGCCGATGGGCCGGG
>JAYSSN010000421.1:0-7107 GCA_043720555.1 Rhodobacterales bacterium
GTCGCTGCGCAGAAGTTCGAGGTCAGCCCCAAGTGCGCGCATATGCGACAGTTTTTCCGCGCTGAACGCATCGGAAGACACCAGCCGGCACTTGTATCCGAGTGCCACCGCGACGCTTGCCAGCGAGGTTCCCGTGCTGCCGCTGGTGCATTCGACAATGGTATCGCCGGGCTGCAGCCGCGCGGCCTGCGCGGCGCGGCGCACGATCGCCAGTGCTGCGCGGTCTTTCATGCTGCCAGTTGGGTTGGCAGATTCCAGCTTGATCAACACGCGGGCGTGGCCAGTTGGCACCATCCGGCGCAGTGGCACAAGCGGGGTATTGCCGATCAGGTCAATCACGCTTGTGTGCATGTTACCCCCGCAAATCCGGTTTGAGGCTGAAGCTGTGATGCAGCATAGCACAAATCCGGTTCAAGCGCGGCCTATGCCGACTGCGAAAAACGTCCGTGCTCCGACACCAAGATCGAGCGGATGTCGCGGATCGCGGTGTCTGCCGCCGACATTTCCGTCACCTTGCCGATGGCCGCATTCTGGGCGCCGCCCAACGCTTCCATGCTGATGCCCTTCAGATCACGTTCCGCCATGGAGCCTGACATTTGTCCGGTCCTTTCGGTTGAGTATATGCGCTATGGTGGGTCATGAACCCCGCCACTGGAACGACCGGGTGGTGACGATCCCTCGCGATGAGTATGGCGGTCTGCGGGCGGCGGCGGATGACCTTGCTGATCTACAGGCCTGTGACCGTGCCAAGGCAGGGCTGGCTGCCGGAGACGATGAACTGATCCCTGCCGGATACGTGACGCCTGCTCGATGGGGAACGCGCTCTAAGCGGCATGACCCAGGCAGCACTGGCCGAAAGGGCCGGTGTGAACCGTGTCGCCGTCACCGAGATCGAGACTGGCCGCAAACAGGGTTCAGTCGCAACCCTGCGCGCTTTGGCATGTGCCCTTGGGGGTACGCTGGACGATCTGACGGAACGAAGACGGCCCTGAGCCCCCGTTTGGACTTAGCGCAACTGCATGTCCGGCAGCACACGATAGCGGTCATTCATTTTGTTCAAGGCCGCTTTTTGTTTATCAGCCAATTGCGGAAATGCGGGCGTGCGTGGCAGTTGAGGCGGGCTGGCTATCGTAAAGTACAGGTGATGGCATGGTCTGGTGATCTGCCTGCGCCAACCGTTGCGCACTGCACGCGCCAGCAAACGCGGCGCAAGCGTAGCGGCATGCCAGTTCGAGGAGGTATTGGGTGGAGAGCCTTGGCCTGACCATGTCGCCCAGCCAAAAACGGAGAAACAAGCCAAGTCACCGCTGGTTCTGCTGCAACAACGCCCCTCGACGCTGGTTTGTGCGACGGGGTCGGTTCACTATACATAGCCGGAGGGCCAGACCAGTATCGGGTCAGGCAAGATTACCCCGAATGCCGGAGGTGACAAAGTTGGGGCCGCTACGCTGATGATACGACGATCCCCCTTGATCCTGATCGCTGTCTGCGTTGCAGGCACGCTGGCCGTGTTCATCGCGGCCACGCGAACAGCCACTGGCATATACATGGCGGAGGGTCATGCGCGGGCAGTGGCATCGCTGGGCCTGACGATACAGGCATTGGACGGGCATTTGCGGCGGTTTGAGACGGTGCCGGATTTGCTGTCGGATCAGGAACGCGTGGTACGGCTGGTGCAGAACCCGACCGATGCGGCGCGCGTGCAGGCGATGAACGCGTGGCTTCAGGCGCGCAACGCGGCGCTGGAGTCGTCGGATATCTATATCATGACGCCGGATGGCGTGACGGTTGCGGCATCCAACTACCATCGCACTGACAGTTTCATCGGACAAAGCTTCACTTATCGCCCCTATTTCACGGCGGCCCTGACGGGACAGAAGGGGCGGTTTTATGCAATTGGCACGACCTCGGGCGTGCGCGGGTATTACTTTGCTGCACCCATCCGCGATGAGGGGAGCGCCATCGTGGGCGTCATAGCCGCGAAAATCGGGCTGGACGTGATCGAAGCGGAATGGCGGGCGCAGGACGCAGCCATCATGGTGACGGACCCTGAGGGGATCGTGTTTTTGTCAACGGATGCAAGCCTGCTGTATCAGGGACTCTTGCCGCTGACGCCGGACAGGTTGGCGCGGACAACGGCATCGCGGCGCTATGCCGATGTGCCACTGGCGGAAATGGCCGCGACGCGGGCGGATGGGTTGCTGACGATTGACGGACGCGAATATCTTACGGCGCAAAAACTGATGCCACGGGCGGGGTGGACAGTGCATGTGCTGCTGGACACAGCCTCTTTGCGCGGGCATGCGCGGCTTGCGGCGCTGGTGTTTCTGGGGGCGGTGTTGGCGGTGGTGCTGCTGATTTGGCAACGGCGGGCACGTTTGACCGAGAGGTTGGCGCTGCAGGAACAGGCGAAGGCGGAACTGGAACTGCGGGTGGTGGCGCGGACGGCGGATCTGGCACAGGCGAATGTGTCGATCGAGACCGAGATTGCCGAGCGCCGGCTGACAGAGCAGGAATTGCGCCGCACGCAGGGCGATCTGGTGCAGGCCGGCAAGCTGGCGGCGCTGGGGCAGATGTCGGCGGCGCTCAGCCACGAGATCAACCAGCCGTTGGCAGCGGCGCGGAATTATGCGGACTCGGCCGCGATCCTGATTGACCGGGGCGATACAGTCCGGGCCAAGGAGAATGTCGGGCAAATCCTGTCGCTGATCGACCGGGTGGCCGCCATCGCGCGCCATCTGCGAAATGTCGCGCGCAAGCCGGATGCACCGTTGCAGGACATCGTGCTGCGGGATGCGGTGGCCGAGGCCATGGCCCTGGTGGCCCCGCGACTGGTTCCGGTGGTGGTCGATATTCCGGACGATCTGCCAGCGGTGCGGGGTGGACCGGTGCGGTTGCAACAGGTTCTGGTGAACGTGCTGTCAAACGCGGCGGATGCCATGGCTGGTTGTGCGGACCCGCGGATTGATGTCACCGGGCGGCAGGCAGGGGGCCGGGTGTTATTGACCTTGCGCGATCATGGGCCGGGGGTTCAGGCCGCGATTGCGGACCGGATTTTCGACCCGTTTTTCACCACGAAAAGCGTAGGATCGGGGCTGGGGCTGGGCCTGTCGATTTCGTACAACATCATGAAGGATTTTGGCGGCGATCTGCGGGTGGCCAACCACCCTGACGGCGGGGCCGTGTTCACGCTGGACCTGCAGGCCAGCGCCCTGCAGCGGGAGGCGGCGGAATGACACCCATGCGGGTTCTGCTTGTGGATGATGATGCGCAGATGCGGGCGTCCACGTTGCAGGCGCTGGAACTGGCGGGACTGGCGGGGACGGGGTTCAGTTCGGCAGAGGAGGTGCTGGATCACGCGGGGCCGGGGCTGAACGGCGTGGTGGTCAGTGATATCCGCATGCCGGGGATGGATGGGATGACCCTGCTGCAACGGCTGCGCGATATGGATGCGGACCTGCCGGTAATCCTGATCACGGGCCATGCCGAGGTGCAGCTGGCGGTCGAGGCGATGCGGCGCGGGGCCTATGATTTCATTGAAAAGCCGTTTGTGGCGCAGGCGCTGATCGCTGTGCTGCGCCGGGCGATAGACCACCGGGCACTCGTTCTGGATAACCGCCGTTTGCGGGCAGCCGCAGGTCAACGGGATGATATGGAGACGCGGTTGCCGGGACGGTCAGCCGTCATGATCGATCTGCGCTACCGTTTGCGCGCCATTGGCGCGTCAGAGGCGGACGCGTTGATCGTGGGGCCGACGGGGGCGGGCAAAGAGGTTGTGGCCCATGCAATGCACGACCTGTCACCGCGCAGTGCAAAGCCGTTTGTGGCCGTGAACTGCGCCGCCTTGCCGGCGGCGCTGATTGAATCAGAGCTGTTCGGACACGAGGCGGGGGCGTTTGCGGGGGCAATGCGGGCACGGTTCGGCCGATTTGAACATGCGCGGGGGGGAACGGTCCTGCTGGATGAAGTGGGGCAGATGCCGCTGGACGTGCAAGCCAAACTGCTGCGCGTGTTGCAGGACCGGGTCATCATGCGGCTGGGGTCAAACGACGCGATCCCGCTGGATGTGCGGTTCATTGCGACGTCAAAGACGGATCTGGCGGCCGAGGTGGCCAAAGGGGCCTTCCGCGAAGACCTGTATTGGCGGTTGAACGTGGCGATGCTGCGCGTGCCGCCGCTGTCTGCACGCCGTGAGGATATTCCGCTATTGTTCTTGCAACTGGTGCGCGAAGCGGCGGCGCGCCACTCCGCCCCGGACCGCACACCAGAGCCGGAGCTGCTGGCAGATCTGGCAGGGCGTGACTGGCCGGGCAACGTGCGCGAGTTGCGCAACATGGCCGACCGCTTTGTGCTGGGGCTGGACTGGATGCCGGGCAGTTCGGGGCCAGAGGTGCCACGACTGGCAGACCGGGTGGCGGGGTTTGAACGGTCTGTCATCGCGGGCACGATTGCGGCGCACGGCGGGCGGTTGCGGCGGGTCTATGAATCGCTCGGCGTGTCGCGCAAGACGCTGTATGAAAAGATGCAGAAGCACGGGCTGGACCGGCGGCTGATCGAGGACGGTGACGACTGACCGCAAAGCGGGTGGATTTCCACCCACGCGCAAACCCCGATGTTCCGCAATCCACCCATTGCCGCGCCGCGACGTCACACTTCTGTCATCCTCGCCACACACCACACTTGCGCCAACGTCCCGAAACCCCCTTCGTCGTCGCATCCGCCGTGCCAGCAAGGTGCGCGGTCCATATTGCCACGTTTTGGGAGGAACCAATGGCCCTGTCCGTCAAGCTCGCAGCCTTTGCTGCTGCAACCGCAATCACGGCATCTGCCGCCTTTGCGCAAACATATCCTGACCGGTCGATCATCATGGTCGTGCCGTTTTCCGCCGGCGGCCCCACCGATACAGTCGGTCGTCTGGTGGCGGAAAAGATGTCGGCCGATCTTGGCCAGCAGATCATCGTCGAAAACGTCGGCGGTGCGGGCGGCACGCTGGGTGCGGGTCAGGTCGCGGGCGCCGAAGCCGATGGCTATACCATTCTGCTGCACCACATCGGCATGGCGACATCCGCCACGCTGTACCGCAACCTTGCCTACAGCCCGACAGACGCCTTTGAATACGTCGGTCTGGTGACCGAGGTTCCGATGACGCTGGTGGCGCGCAAGGATTTCGAGCCGACGGACATGGCGTCGTTCATCGCCTACGTCAAGGAAAACGCCGATACGATCACCATGGCGAACGCAGGCATTGGCGCGGCCTCGCACCTGTGCGGTATGCTGTTCATGCAGGCGGTCGAGGCGCCCATCGTGACGGTGCCCTACAAGGGCACCGGCCCTGCGATGACGGAACTGCTGGGCGGGCAGATCGACATCATGTGCGACCAGTCCACCAACACGACCGAACAGATCAAGGGCGGCACGATCAAGGCGTTCGCGGTGACGACACCCGCGCGTCTGGATATCTTCCCGGACCTGCCGACCGTGGCCGAGGCTGGCCTGCCGGGGATGGAAGTGTCGATCTGGCACGGCATCTATGCCCCCAAAGGCACCCCTGCCGAGGCGACTGACCGGCTTGCTACAGCCCTGCAAAAGGCGTTGGCAGATCCCGAAATCGTAGCCAAGTTCGCCGAACTGGGCACCACACCGTCCTCTGCTGCGGATGCAACCCCTGCGGCATTGAAGGCGAAACTGGAAGGCGAGATTGCCCGCTGGAAACCCGTGATTGAAGCGGCCGGCGTCTACGCTGACTGATCCTGACGGCCCCGGTTCGTGGCCGGGGCCGTTTTTCAAGCCGGGAGGGGCGATGATGGCTGCGATCAACAAGGCGGATTTCATCGCCGGACTTTTGTTCATCTTCTTTGGTGCGGTGTTCGGCCTGCAGTGTCTGGGGCTGGAAATGGGCACCACGTTGCGGATGGGGCCGGGATACTTTCCCGCCGTGCTGGCCGTGGTGCTGATGGGGCTGGGCGTGGCGATTGTGGTCAGTGCCTTCAAGTCAATCGGTGAGGATATCGGCACCTATGCCTGGCGCGGGATGGTGTTCATCCTTGCAGCCCCGGTGTTCTTTGGCCTGACGGTGCGGGGCCTTGGCTTTGTGCCGTCCATCTTTGTGACCACGCTGATTGCGGCCTTGGCCGGGCTAAAGCTGAAACCGCTGCATGCGTTAGGTCTGGCGATTGGCGTGACTGTTTTCTGCACGTTGGTTTTCAGCGTGGCGCTGGGTCTGCCGTTCCGGCGGTTTGGCCCCTGGCTTCCGTTTTAAGGGGGCGATCATGGAACTGCTGTCAAACCTGAGCCTTGGCTTTGCCACCGCTGCAAGCCCCGAAAACCTGTTTTTTTGCCTGATCGGCGTGATTCTTGGAACCTTGATCGGCGTGCTGCCCGGTATCGGGGCCACGGCCACCATCGCCATGCTGCTGCCCATCACGTTCCAGCTTGAACCCGTCTCATCGCTGATCATGCTCGCCGGGATCTATTATGGCGCGCAATATGGCGGGTCCACCACGGCTATCCTTATCAATATGCCGGGCGAGAGTTCATCTGCCGTGACGGCCATCGACGGCTATCAGATGGCGCGGCAGGGCAAGGCAGGCACGGCACTGGCTGTCGCTGCGTTGGGGTCATTCTTTGCGGGTACGGTGGCCACGCTGCTGGTCGCGGTCTTTGCGCCGCCCTTGACCGTGATCGCGCTGAAATTTGGCGCGGCCGAGTATTTCAGCCTGATGTTGCTGGGTCTGGTGTCGGCCATCGCACTGGCCCACGGGTCGATCCTGAAGGCGCTGGCCATGGTGGTTCTGGGGCTGCTGCTGGGCGTGGTCGGGACGGATATCTATACGGGCACGCCACGGTTCACGTTTGGCATCACGGCCTATGCCGACGGGCTGAACTTTGTGGCCCTCGCTGTTGGCGTATTTGGTATCGCCGAAATCCTGCGCAATCTGGAAGGCGAGCAGGACCGCACGGTGCTGGGCACCAAACTGGGCGCGCTGTGGCCGTCACGCGAGGATCTGAAAGCGATGATGGCGCCCATGGTCCGGGGCACTGTGCTGGGGTCGGCCTTGGGCATCCTGCCCGGCGGGGGCGCGGTTCTGGCGGCGTTTGCATCCTACA
>JAYSSN010000422.1:0-7055 GCA_043720555.1 Rhodobacterales bacterium
CACCCGGCCCGTGCGTTTCGCCTTGATGCGATCCTCGATCTCATCGCGGAAATGCCGCACCAGGCCCTGAATGGGCCAGGCCGCCGCATCACCCAGCGCGCAGATGGTATGGCCTTCGACCTGCTTGGTCACGCTCAGCAGCATGTCGATCTCCTCGACCTCTGCATCGCCCCGCACCAGACGGTCCATCACCCGCATCATCCAGCCGGTGCCCTCGCGGCAGGGCGTGCACTGGCCGCAGGACTCGTGTTTGTAGAACTTCGACAGTCGCCAGATCGCCTTGATGACATCGGTGGACTGGTCCATCACGATCACCGCCGCCGTGCCGAGGCCCGACCGCTGTTCGCGCAGCCAATCGAAATCCATGATTGCGTCGTCGCACTGTGCGGCATTCAGCATCGGCACCGATGACCCGCCGGGGATCACCGCCTTGATGTTCTTCCAGCCGCCCCGCACCCCGCCGCAATGGCGGTCGAGCAATTCCTTCAGCGTGATCGACATCGCCTCTTCGACCACGCAGGGGTTGTTGACGTGGCCCGAGATCCCGAACAACTTGGTGCCCGCATTGTTGGGCCGCCCGAAGCCTGCAAACCACTCGGGCCCGCGCCGCAGGATGGTTGGCACGACCGCAATGCTTTCGACGTTGTTCACCGTTGTGGGGCAGCCATACAGACCGGACCCGGCCGGGAACGGCGGCTTCATCCGCGGCATGCCCTTCTTGCCCTCAAGGCTTTCCAGCAGCGCCGTTTCCTCGCCGCAGATATAGGCGCCTGCCCCGTGATGCAGATAGCAGTCGAAGTCCCACCCGGATTTCGCCGCGTTCCTGCCGAGCAGCCCCGCGTCATAGCATTCGTCCAGCGCGTGCTGCAGCGCCTCACGCTCACGAATGTATTCACCACGGATATAGATGTAGCAGGCATTCGCCCCCATCGCGAAAGCCGCGATCAGGCACCCTTCGATCAACGTATGCGGATCGTGCCGCATGATCTCGCGGTCCTTGCAGGTACCGGGTTCGGATTCGTCGGCGTTCACCACCAGATAGCTTGGGCGCCCATCGCTCTGCTTGGGCATGAATGACCACTTCAACCCGGTGGGAAAGCCCGCGCCACCCCGGCCCCGCAGACCGGACGACTTGACCAGATCGACAATCTTGTCCCGGCCAAGGGCAATGATCCCCGCCGTGCCATCCCAGTGGCCGCGCTTCTTCGCCCCCGCGAGGCTGCGATCATGCATCCCGTAAAGGTTGGTGAAAATGCGGTCCTGATCCTTCAGCATCAGCTGCTCCCTGAACGCCGGCGTTTCCGCCAGATTTGATATGTCACGACCAGCGCCCAGATGAACGCGGCCAACGCGGCGAGGTCAAAAAGGAAGGCGTACCGCGCCTCCCATCCCATGACCCCGCCCAACCATTGCATACCCATCCAACCCACCATCGTGCCCGCCAGAACAAACGCGACCAACCGCATCTGCAAGGCGATCTGACGATCCGTCTCGGGGCTGCGCATGGCCCTAGAATTCCTTCCCGGCATCCAGCTGGCGCAGAAACTCATCCGGCCCCAACTGCAAGATCGCCTTCGCCTGCGGCACCCAGCGGTCCCGCGTCGCCCGGCCCTTGAAACCTTCCAGATTGTCGTCGACCCAAGCCACCTCGGCCGCCGACCAGCCTGCCATCTGATCGAAGTGGAAAAAGCCCAGCTTGTGGCACATCATTTCCATCTTCGGCCCGATCCCCTTGATGATCTTCAGATCATCGGCCTTGCCGCCGCGTGCTGCGGCCAGCGTTGCGGGCGTGGCCAGCCCGGTCGCTGCGGCCATCACCTGGGCTGCGACCGGTGGCTGTGCCGCTATGACGGGTGCCGGGGCTGCAACGGGGGCCGCGACAACAGGGATCACCGCCGGGGCCGCCGCGACTGGTGCCTCGACTGGCGCGTCCAGCGGCAACGACACCGGGGCCGCTTTCGGCAAACCGAACACAACGCCGATCACAAGGGCCACCATGACACCGACGAAGATCGACGGCATCCAGCCAAAGCCACCGACGATCAGCATCACCGCCGCCGCCACGACGCCCGCCGCCACCCCGATCGCCCACATTTCAAAATGCGGGCCACGCTTCGTTTCAAAGCTGTTCATGTGCGTATCTCACTCTCTGATCGGCCCCTTGTCGGTGTCTTGAGTCACTGTCCCTTTGTCCTGACCACCAGTTCTTTCGCCTGAGAAACCCATGCGTCCCGCGTGGCGCGGCCCTTGAATCCTTCAAGGTTGTCGTCAATCCAGGCGATCTCTGCCGGGGTCCAGGCTGCAATCTGATCGAAATGGAACACGCCGAGGCGGTGGCACAACACCTCCAGCTTCGGGCCGATGCCCTTGATGATCTTCAGATCATCCGCTTTGCCGCCCCGCGCCGCCTTCAGCGCGACGGGCTGTGCAGCCGCACCCTGAACCGCAGGCCCCCGCGTGGAGGTCGCGGCCGTCGTCGTTGTCGCAACCGGAGCCTTGGCCGCTGGTGTTGCCGCAGGGGACGCGTTGGCCGCGTTGCCATCCGCCACCGGCTTGCCCTTCGACCGGGCGGGCGCTTCCTGCACCGTCACGCCCGACGCATCCGCAACCGCACCTGCACCCGGCTTCGGCTCGCGTGCCACACCCTTGGCGGGCGTCGCGGCCCGGGCCTTGCCCAGCCACGGCGTCAGCAGCGGCACCTCGGTGCCATCAATCCGCTTCACCGTATCCTTCAGATCGACCGCCGCCTGCGCCGACCCATTGTAGGGCGCCTTGCCGCTTGCAAAATCCTTCAGGCTGGTCAGCCCGGCCCGAGGCTCCGCCGCGTAGCGCCCGTTCTGCGGCCCCGGCACCGGCACCTCGCCGTTCGAGAACCGCCCGATCAGATCACGCAGCATGGCGGGCGTCAGATCTTCGTAGTAATCCTTGCCGATCTGCGCCATCGGTGCATTGGCGCAGGCCCCCAGACACTCGACCTCTTCCCAGCTGAACTTGCCGTCGGCAGACAGCGCATGCGCCTTGGCATTCACCAACTCCTTGCACACCGCGACAAGGTCTTCCGCGCCGCAGATCATGCAGGACGTGGTGCCGCAAATCTGGATATGCGCCACAGAACCAACAGGTTGCAGCTGAAACATGAAGTAGAACGTCGCCACTTCCAGCGCCCGGATATAGGCCAGCCCCAACATATCGGCGACATGTTCAATGGCGGGGCGGCTGAGCCAGCCTTCCTGCTCTTGTGCACGCCACAACAGCGGAATGATGGCCGATGCCTGACGCCCCTCGGGGTATTTGGAGATTTGCCCCTTGGCCCATGCCAGATTGGCCGGAGTGAACGCGAAAGAGGCGGGTTGAACGGGGTGGAGGCGACGCAGCATTTTTCGTCTTATCCTTGCTTAGCTAGGAAGCAACGACCGGGCGCAAAGATCGTATCTTCCGCCCCGCCGTCGCCATAAAGAAACATAAAACAAACCGCCAACTGATTTCCCCGCAAGAGATAGAGTTCACGAACGCTATCTGCCTGCGCCTCCGTAGGCATTTTTCCATTTATTACATCTTGGATGATGAAACCCCGCTCTAAGAGTTCCGTCACTCCAACCTCATTTTCCGCAACGGCTGGAACCGCCGCTGAGAAGAGAAGCGCAAGAGCAAACCAAGCCCTGCTCACCGGTCAATCTCCCCGAACACGACATCCATCGTGCCGATAATCGCTGAAACATCAGCGAGTTGGTGCCCCTTGCAGATGTAATCCATCGCCTGCAGGTGCAAAAACCCCGGCGCGCGGATCTTGGCGCGGTAGGGTTTGTTCGTCCCGTCCGCCACAAGGTAGACGCCGAATTCGCCCTTGGGCGCCTCAACCGCCGCATAAACCTCACCTGCAGGCACGTGGAAGCCTTCGGTGTACAGTTTGAAATGGTGGATCAACGCTTCCATCGAGGTTTTCATCTCGGCCCGGTTCGGCGGCGTGATCTTGCCGCGCGCCAGAATATCGCCCCTCTCCACCCGCAGCTTGGCCAAGCACTGCCGGATGATCGAGGTTGATTCCCGCATCTCGGCCATCCGGCACAGATAGCGGTCATAGCAATCGCCGTTCTTGCCGACCGGGATTTTGAAATCAAATTCGTCATAGCACTCATAGGGCTGGCTGCGCCGCAAATCCCACGCCAGACCCGACCCGCGCACCATCACGCCCGAAAAACCCCATTTCTGGATATCATCTTCGCTCACCACGCCAATATCGGCATTGCGCTGCTTGAAGATGCGGTTTTCGGTCAGCAGGCCGTCGATATCATCCAGCAAGCGCGGAAAGGCCTCGGCCCAGGTGTCAATATCTTCGATCAGTTGCGGGGTCAGATCCTGATGCACGCCACCGGGGCGGAAATAGGCGGCGTGAAGGCGGGCACCTGACGCGCGTTCATAGAACACCATCAGCTTTTCGCGTTCCTCGAACCCCCACAACGGCGGGGTCAGCGCGCCCACATCCATGGCTTGCGTCGTCACATTCAGCAGATGGCTCAGAATCCGCCCGATTTCGCAAAACAGCACCCGGATCAGGCTGGCACGGCGTGGCACAGGCGTGCCCGTCAGCCGCTCAATCGCCAGACACCAGGCATGTTCCTGATTCATCGGTGCCACGTAGTCCAGCCGGTCGAAATACGGCAGGTTCTGCAGATACGTCCGCGATTCCATCAGCTTCTCAGTGCCGCGATGCAACAGCCCGATATGCGGATCGCAGCGTTCGACAATCTCGCCGTCCAGTTCCAGAACCAGACGCAAAACGCCATGCGCGGCAGGGTGTTGCGGGCCGAAGTTGATGTTGAAGTTGCGGATCTTCTGCTCGCCCGTCTCAAAGTCGGTCGAGCCGTCGTCGTACTTGTTGCGCCGGATGTCACCGTCCATCATTTCGCCCCCGCCTTGTCATCACCCGGCAGCACGTATTTCGCGCTCTCCCAGGGGCTCAGGAAATCGAACTGGCGGTACTCCTGCACCAGACTGACCGGCTCATACACCACCCGCTTTTGCGCGTCGTCATACCGCACCTCGGTGTAGCCCGTGGTCGGGAAATCCTTGCGCAACGGATGCCCGCGAAAGCCGTAATCCGTCAGGATCCGCCGCAAGTCGGGGTGGCCGGAAAACAGGATGCCGAACATGTCGAACACTTCACGTTCAAACCAGTTCGCCGACGGATGAATGGTGTGAATGGACGCCACCATATCGGTCTCGCGCACCGCCAGCTTCACCCGGATGCGGTGGTTCTGGTACATCGACAAAAAGTGATAGACGACGTCAAACCGCTCCACCCGCTGCGGATGATCCACCGCCGTGATATCCACCAGCGTGGTGAACCGGCAGGCCGCATCGGTGCGCAGGAATTCGACAAAGCGTTCCAGTTGCGCAGGCTGCACGCGCACGGCCAACTCGCCAAACGCCACATCCGCCGCGATCACCGCGTGCGGCTGCTTCAGCGACAGATAGGTGCCAAGTTCCGTCAATGCTTCTGACATGGCCTACCTCACCAACGTGCCGGTGCGGCGGATTTTCCGCTGCAACTGCAGAATGCCGTACAGCAGCGCCTCGGCCGTGGGCGGGCAGCCGGGCACATAGATGTCCACCGGCACGATCCGGTCACAGCCCCGCACAACCGAATAGCTGTAGTGATAGTAGCCCCCGCCATTGGCACATGACCCCATCGAAATCACATAGCGCGGCTCGGGCATCTGGTCGTAAACCTTGCGCAAGGCCGGTGCCATCTTGTTGGTCAGCGTTCCCGCCACGATCATCAGATCCGACTGGCGCGGGCTGGCGCGCGGGGCGGTGCCGAAGCGTTCCAGATCATAGCGCGGCATCGAGGTATGCATCATCTCGACCGCGCAACAGGCCAGCCCGAAGGTCATCCAGTGCAACGAGCCGTTCCGGGCCCAGTTGATGATGTCCTCGGTCGACGACAGCAAAAATCCCTTGTCCTGCAACTCGCGGTTCAGCGCCCCGGTCGCAACCTCCCGGTCGCCGCCCGCCGTGTTGGCCCCTGCCATCACTCCCATTCCAGCGCCCCCTTCTTCCACTCATAGGCGAACCCGATGGTCAGCACCCCCAGGAACACCATCATCGACCAGAACGCCACCATGCTGATCTCGCCGAACGCCACGGCCCAGGGAAACAGGAACGCGACCTCCAGATCAAAGATGATGAACAGGATCGACACCAGATAGAAGCGCACATCGAACTTCATCCGCGCATCATCGAACGCGTTGAAGCCGCATTCGTAGGCGCTCACCTTCTCCGGGTCCGGATTGCGCACCGCCAGCACCACGGCCGCCAGAATCAGGACAAGCCCCAACCCCACGGCCAGCGCCAGAAAAATGAGGATGGGCAGATACTCCCGCAGAAGAATATCCAAGGTGCGCTCCTTCTGACTGGCGACGACGGTATGGCCGCCCGCGGGCCACCTGATCGTTGCGCATGGGTTTACTCTGCCCCCCCGGCGGGGTCAACCAAAGCCGGGCTGCAAATTGCGCCCTGCGACACCAGGCCTGCGCGGGCCGCCATCGCTTTCACACTGGCCCGAATATCCGCGCCGCAGGCACCGCGGCGCCAAGCGGCCACAGGCCGTGCAGGCGCCTCCAAAGGCTTGCGCCGCAGGCGCGCAATATCATCCCCGGCCCGTCGGTTTTCCTGACCTTGACCAGCCGTGCGGTCCCGCCTCAGCTGACCGTACCTGCAACCCCGAACGGGCCTGCCATGCGCCCGATGCTGATCGCCCGGGTGGCACGGGCGTCGGCTGCGGTCTCATCCCCGCCCGCGATAGGTCGGCACGCCCTGATCGGGGATCCAGACGTCCGCAGGTGCGGGGCCCGTCTGATAGAACACATCAATCGGGATGCCACCGCGCGGATACCAGTAGCCGCCGATCCGCAGCCATTCCGGCGCGAGCAGCGCCACCAGCCGTCTGGCGATCGACACCGTGCAATCCTCGTGAAACGCCCCGTGATTGCGGAACGAAAACAAGAACAGCTTCAGCGATTTGCTTTCCACCAGCCACGCACCCGGCACATAAT
>JAYSSN010000423.1:0-7030 GCA_043720555.1 Rhodobacterales bacterium
AGGTTGTATCCATAGGGGCGCAGCTGTTCGTCCTTGAACCCTTGCGTCGCTGTCATCCACTGCCAAAAGCTGAATTGCCCGTCCTTGGAGATCAGCACCTGGGGCGCAGCGGCCAGATCAGCCCAGTCCTTGTAGGCACCTTTGTGCGCGATCAACACCTGCGGGTCTTTTTCATAGTACGAGGCCACAACGACCGTCGGGATGCCGTTGCGCACGTTGTCAAAGGATTGCAACAAGTTTCCGGCCATCAAGAAATCCAATTTTCCCGCCGCCAGCATCGGGCGGTTGTTGACCTGAGGGCCGCCTTGCTGAATTTCCACATCCAGTCCGTATTTGGCGTAGGTGCCGTCCGCCACGGCCTGATAAAAGCCGCCATGCCCGCCCTGGGCCAGCCAGTTGGTGCCAAACACCACTTTGTCTTGCGCCATGGCCCCGGTGGCCACAACGGTTGCCGCAATTGCGGCGATCAATGTCGTCTTCATCGTTTCTCTCCTTTTTTGGTTCAGTTTTTTGCCATCTCTGGCGTCCAGCCCCGGGTTTTTCCCGGATTCATCAAACCGTATGGGTCGGCCTGTTTCTTGAGGTTGATTTGCCTGGTGTCGATTTCCTTCATCCCGCCATCTTCGATGGTGATGACGTGCGGATCAAAGATCGTGCAGCCGTCGCGGCTTTCCATCTCGTGGATGATCTCGTAGGTGCGCTCGCGGCTGGTCCAACGCAGGATCGGTAAGGCGAAAATCTGAACCTCGCCGTCCATCCGCGCCATTTCGTGGTGGAAATACAGTTCCTCACCGTAGCGCTGCTGCTGGCGCAACGCGAGCCCCGCATCGAAGGGACGCGGGTAAGCCACTTGCAGATAGGTCCAGATCCCGGGTTCGTGTTTCAGCGCCTGCAAAGTGGTGTGGTTCCAGCCACATTCCCAAGCCGGGGGCAGATTGGCTGCCTCCATGTCGTGCAAGGATTTCGACAGGCTGATCCGGCCACCGTGCGCTGCCACCCGCGCAGCAAAGGCCTGCGCCTCGGGGGGTGCCACCATGGAAAACACCGCATCGCGGTCTAGCGGGAATGGATCGGTCAGACGCTTGTAGAACCGGGCAAAGCGACGTTCGACCACGGTCATCAGAAAGGCATCGATGCCCGCTTCCTGCGCCTCGACCGCAAAGGCCAGCGCACGGTCATAGCCATCAAACAGAGCAACCATGTGCAGCCAGTCGGTGGCGGGCGTCAGGGCGTAGTCCATCGCGGTGATGATGCCGTTGGTGCCGTAAGCGTGCTGCACTTTCAGGATGTCGTGCCCACGCAATTCGATGATCTGCGGCGCCTCTTCGACGGTGACGATGCGGATATAGGAAATGTTCGCTCCGTCGCGCAGCATGCCGTTGCGCAGACTGCCGATGCCGCCTGACCCACCCGCCACAAAGCCCGCCATCGTCGCAAGCCGCTTGGTCGAGGGGAACATCGACAGCATCTGCCCGCTTTCGGCCACGGCCTTTTCCACCCGCTCCAGCCGCGCACCCGCCTCGCAGATGACGCGGCCGGGGGCGATTTCCAAAATGCGGTCCAGCTTTGTGGTCTCAAGGATCACGCCGCCCTCCATTGGCACGCATTGACCATAGTTGCCGGTGCCGCCGCCGCGCAGGGTCAAGGGAATGCGCAGTTTGGCCACAGCGGCGGCCACGATGATCACCTCAGCCTCGGAGCGCGGCACCACGATCAACTGTCCGACATGACCGTCAAGCAGCGCCTTCAGGATAGGCGAATACCAGTAGTAATCCTTTGATTTCGCATCCAGAAGCCTGGCATCATCCTGGCAGGGAATATCCCCGATCGCGGCCCGGAACGCGGCCAGTTTTTCTGCAGAGACGGTCATGCGGCAACCTTTCCAAGGTTTTTATTCAGGCCAGAGCGGATGATTTGGCGCGGGGCGCGCGCCGAACGCAGGGCTGCGTCCCAATTCGCGCCTTCAATCAGGATGAAATCTGCGGGCTGGCCCACGGCCAGACTTGGGGCAGACAGTCCCATGGCGAGAGCCGGGGCAGTTGTGATGGCATCGACCCAGTCGGCAGGGTTCAGATGCGCCGCAAGGCAGGCCAGCCGCAGCACTTCGACCTGGTCATAACTGCCGTGCGGATAGAAGGGATCGGCGACATTGTCGGCCCCCAGAAGCACCAAAACCCCGGCGGTGCGCAATTCCTGCATCGGGGCCAACCCGCGCTGTCTGGGGCTGCGACCGGGCTGCATGTCTTGCAAATGCAGGTTGGTGGCGGGCAAGACTGTCAGAGCCACTCCGGCGGCGGCGGCGGCGTCCAGCACGCGGGCCACCTCGGCCTCGGGGCGGGTCGCGAGTGAACAGGCATGACCGCACAGCACCCGTCCGGCCATCTTGTGCCGTGCTGTCAGGGCGACAATGGTGTCAAAGTCGCACGCCTGTGGGTCAAGCCCCTCATCCACATGGAAATCAAGCCGCAAACCGTGGCGGTCTGCCAACGCAAAGACCCTTGCCAGTTTTGCGTCCTGATCGGCGTTGCCATAGACAAAGCAACCCAGAACGCCAGCGTCGCGGGCGACCATTGCGGCAATGCCGGTGCCCAGATCGGCATCGCCCAGCAGATCCAAAGGCACCAATGCCGCGCGTTGCAGGAGCAACCGGCTTTGCCAGTCTTGCGACAGTTCGCCCAGCACCGACCACGCCAGCGGCATTGCGGGCTGCACCCAATCGACATGGCTGCGCAGGGCGCGAATACCGTTGCGATGCGCCTCTTGCAGCGCCAGGCCCGCCCGCCCGCGAACATCGGCGGCGGTCCATTCGGGCATGTCAGCGGCCATTGCGTCAATGGCCCCGAACAAGCCGGGCTTGGCGGCGCGACACCGCTGCGCGGTGAAGGTCTTGTCGAGGTGCACATGCGGGTCGATCGGCAGCGGCAGGATCACAAAGTGCGCAGGCCCGGCCACCGGGGTGATCGCAGCAATGCGGCCCTCATGCAGCGTCAGACTGACGGTTTGGCCGTTCAGGTGCAGGGCGGAATAATCATTGTTCACGCCGGATCTCGCTTTCATGCCAATGGCCCAGCACCCGGCGCGAGGCCCAGGTGGTCAGCGCAAAGATCGCAATGCCCAGCACCGACACCAGAACCAGCGCCGCAAACATCCGGGGGATTTCGCTGCGGAAAGAAGATTCGATGATGCGGCTGGCCAGACCGGTGTTCTGTCCTGCGGCACCGGCCACGAATTCGGCCACCACCGCCCCGATCAACGACAGCCCGCCCGCCACTTTTAGCGCCGCCATGAACTGCGGCAAGGCCGAAGGAGCCAGCAAATAGCGCAGGCGCTGCCAGGGCGTGGCGCGATAAAGTGAAAACAAATCCCGCAAGTTATGATCGGCGGATCGCAACCCGATCACCGTGCCCGACAAGATCGGAAAGAATGCCACGATCCATGCGCAGATCAAAAGTGCGGCAAAAGTGCTGTCCACATAGATCAGGATCAAGGGCGCGATGGCCACCACGGGGGTCACTTGCAGGATGACAGCAAAGGGAAACAAGCTCATCTCAACCGGACGTGACAAAGCGAAAAGTGCCCCCAGAAAGACACCGCCGATGATCGCCAGCGTCAGGGAAAAGAAGGTGAGCTTGACCGTGAACCAGGCCGAAACCATCAGCGACGGCCCATCCGTGACAAGGGTTTGGGCGATCAGACTGGGGGCCGGGATCAGGTATTTCGGGATCTCATAATACCAGACCGCCCATTCCCAATAACCAATCGCGGCGCTGAGCGTGATCACCGGCATCAGCCAGGACATCAGTCTTTCGCGCAGCTCGCGGGCCAGTTGATCGGTGTTTACCGGGGCGGCGGCCCCTTCAGTGGTCAATGTCGTCGACATGCAGCGTCCCCTTCAAATTGTCCGATACCCGCCGCGCCTCGGCCGAAAAGGCGGGGCTCACGCGCCAGTTTTCGTTGCGCGGCCAAGGGGTTTCCAGCGCCATATTCGCCGCAACCCGGCCCGGGCGGGCGGCCATCACAATCACGCGGGTGGAAAGATAAACCGCCTCGAACACCGAATGGGTGACGAAGACCACCGTCAGCCCATGCTCTTTGGCTAGACCCACAACATCATTGTTCAACTTGCCGCGCGTCATCTCGTCCAGCGCGGCAAAGGGCTCGTCCATCAACAGGATGCGCGGGCGCGTCACCATGGCGCGGGCGATGGACACCCGCATTTTCATGCCACCCGAAAGCTCGCGCGGGTAAGAGGCGGCAAAGCGCGACAGACCGACCTCGGCCAAGGCAGCGGCGACGCGTGGCGTGGCATCGCTGCGGCTGACACCCGCCAATCGCAAGGGCAGGAACACGTTGTCGAACACGGTTGCCCAAGGCATCAGGGTGGGTTCCTGAAACACAAAGGCCAGATCCTGTTCCGATTTTCCCTTGGGCGGAGTGATGGTGATGGTGCCCGCGCTGACCGGCAAAAGCCCGGCGATCAGTTTCAGCGCCGTCGATTTGCCGCAGCCTGACGGGCCAAGGAAGCTGACAAACTCGCCCTCGGTGATCGCAAGGCTCATGTTGTCAACTGCCAGCACCGTCTTGCCGAAACGGCGCGAGACACGGTCCATCCGGATGATTGGGCCCTTCATGCGCAGGCGTCCGGGTTTGCCTTGGTTTCAAGGAATGACAGCGGCATGCGGTGCACTTCTTGCAGAAGGGTCACGATCTGGCGTGCTGCATGGTTGATGAAGGCGCGACCTTTTTCGGCGGTGGCCTTCGTCGCATCGCCACAGGCCCCCGCCGGGTTCATGTCTTGGGCCTGCCAGCCCAGCTTGCCCGCGATGGACAGGCCAAGATGCCGGTTGTCCCGCGCGATGTCGGCAATCGCGGGGTGGAAATTGCGGGCATGTTCCATCTGCACATGGTCCGGGTGCAGCGCCAGCATGACCGAGGTTTCCAGATCACCGGCATGGATGCCAAACCGGTCTTCTTCGGGCGTCAAAAGCTCCTCGGGCGTGCCCATCGCGAACCAGTTTGCCGCCACGGTCAGCATCTTGTGTTTGACCCGAAGGTCGCGCGCCACGATGTCCATCGGCGCAATCTGGCCGCCATGCGAGTTCAAAAACACCAGCTTGCGCACCCCGGCGGCGGCCACGCCGTCACCGATCTCCATCCACATCGCCATCAGGGTTTGCGCCGAAAAGGTCAGCGTGCCCGGCCAAGCGGAATGCTCGTTTGATTTGCCAACCGGCAGGGTTGGCAAAAACAGCACCGGGCAATCGTTGGGTATCAGGGGTGCGGCGGTCGCAATGATGCCATCCAGTATCGCCTGATCCACCGACAGCGGCAGGTGGGGCCCGTGCTGTTCAATCGCAGCCACCGGCAGAACCGCGATCAGATTGCTGCGATCAAGGGCTGCGAAATCGCGGGCCGTGTAATGCGCCCAAAAGCGGTGCTGCATGTCAGACCCCCCCAACGGTGCGCAGGGGCCGTCCGGGCGCCAGCCCCGCGATGACCCGCAAAATGGAATTCCGGTCGATGCCGAAGTGACGGTAAAGGTCCGCCACCGTTCCGGTCTGGCCAAAATGTTCGGCGCCAAGCCCCGCCACGCGGTGCCCATGCACCGATCCCAGCCACGACAGTGTGGCCGGGTGCCCGTCGATCACCGTGATCAGCAGGCAGTCGCGTGCGATAGGTGCCAACAGTCGCTCGATATGGCTTTGCGAGGCGCGCCCGTTGATCCGGGCGGTCTGCGCCGCTTGCCAACCTGCGTTCAGCCGGTCTGCCGAGGTGACCGCCAGAATACCGACATCGCGCCGCCCTTCAGCCAAAGATCCCGCTGCCGCAATGGCTTCGGAGGCGACCGTGCCTTGATAGGCGATCACCACGTCGCAACTAGGCCCCGGCTCCCGCAGCCAATAGGCCCCGTCGATAACGCCCTGCCTGATGCTGTCCGCCTTGCGGCGCGGCTGTTCCAGCGCGCGGGTTGACAGGCGCAGATAGACCGACCCGCCGCCTGCCTCGCGCTGCCAATCGGCCGTTTCGGCCTTGGCCGCATCGCGCTGCATGTAGGCGAAAGCCCATTCCATGATGCAGGCCAGTTCATCAGCAAAGGCAGGCTCGAAACTGGCCAGCCCGTCCTGCGACATCCCGATCAACGGTGTTCCGATCGATTGATGCGCGCCGCCTTCGGGCGCCAGCGACACCCCCGAAGGTGTCGCTACCAGCAGGAACCGCGCCTCCTGGTAACAGGCATAGTTCAGCGCATCGAGGCCCCGCGAGATGAACGGGTCATACAGCGTGCCAACCGGCAAAAGCCGCTCGCCGAACAGCGCGTGCGACAGACCGGCAGCCCCCAGCATCAGCATCAGGTTCATCTCGGCGATGCCCAGTTCGATATGCTGACCCTCGGGCGAAAACTGCCATTTCTGCGCCGAGACCACCTTTTCATCACGAAAGGTGTCGGCGCGCCCGGTGCGGGCAAACAGGCCGCGCCGGTTGACCCATGGCCCCAGATTGGTCGACACCGTGACATCGGGCGAGGTGGTGACGATGCGCGCGGCCATAGGGTGATCAGATTTGGCGATTGCATCCAGTATCTTGCCAAACGCCATCTGGGTCGAGATTTCGGCGTCCTCAGGCGCGTCGATCTGCGGCACGGCGATCTGCGGTGCCGACATCTGTCGCGGGCCCGCCGACAGGAACGGGCTGCGCGCCAAAAGACCGTCAAGCGCCGTTTCGGTGATGCCCAGACCTTCAGCGCGGTCCCATTCGTGGCCGGGGCGAATGTTCATCCGCGCGCGAAACTGCTCCATCTGCGCCACTGTCATCAGCCCGGCGTGGTTGTCCTTGTGTCCCGCCAAGGGGGTTCCCCAGCCCTTGATCGTATAGGCGATGAACACCACCGGGCGGTCATGGGTCGCCGCCAGATCAAAGGCATCGCTGACCGAGGCCAGACAATGGCCGCCCAGATTTTCCATCACCTCGGCCAGTTCGCTGTCGGTACGACGGCCCAGAAGCGCCGCAACCGGCCCCTGATCTCCGATCT
>JAYSSN010000424.1:0-2772 GCA_043720555.1 Rhodobacterales bacterium
ATGCCGATCAGGGCATTGCGGTGCTGGTGGTCGAGGGCCGCCAGATACTGCTTTATCAAGAGATCAGCGCATCCGGCGCACGTTATGGCTGGCCATCGGATGGATCAAATTACATTTGGCGGACCAAGGGCGAGACAGCCGTGTTGCTGTGGAAAGATGAAACCGGGGGCGAAACCCCGGTTCTGTCCGATTGCAGGTCGCAGTAGTATTGCGTCAGGCGTTCGACTCACGGATCTTGTCGGCGGCGGCCTTGTCGAAAGTGACGCCCTTGGCCTCGAACAGTGCGTCCAGCTCGCCTGACAGGGTCATTTCCGTGACGATATCGCAACCGCCGACGAATTCGCCCTTCACATAAAGCTGCGGAATTGTCGGCCAGTCGCTGAAATCCTTGATCCCTTGCCGGATCTCGGCATCGGCCAGCACGTTCACATCAGCAAATTCAACGCCCATGAAGTTCAGCACACCCGCCACGCGGGAAGAAAACCCGCATTGCGGCATCAGCTTGGTGCCCTTCATGAACAGCACGACATCGTTCTTGGCAACGGTGTCACGGATGGTATCGACTGCGGTCATCTCGTCTCTCGCTTTGTTGTGTGCCCCGCGTGGGGCTATTCCGGCGCTTTTGTCGTCAGGGCCAGCGCATGCAACTCGCCCTGCGCCCCGTCCATCTTGCCCTTCAGGGCGGCATAGACGGCGCGTTGTTGCTGCACACGGTTCATGCCCTTGAAGCTGGCATCAATCACCTCGGCCGACCAGTGATTGCCATCGCCCGCAAGGTCGGTGATCGTGATCTTCGCCTGCGGAAAGCTGGCCCGGATCAGGGTTTCGATATCACGGCCTTCCATCGGCATTGGTCGTCTCCTGTCTGTTCCCTTAAATCTAGGTGCAACACGGCATGGCTGCAAGCGGTGATGGGATCAGACGGCCCAAGCCCGCGTCCGCCGTTACCCCCCGACTGCCTGCGCAAACGCCCCGCGATAAAGCGCGGACAGATCAGCCAGCGCTGCACCATCATTGCCAAAGCGCACGGTTGCGCCGCCAAACTGCCCGACGCGCGCCACCGGTACACCCGCCATTTGCCCGGCGGCTTCCAACGATACGGCCTGCGCGGTTGTGCAGGCCACCAGATAGCGCGCCTGATCCTCGCCAAACAAGGTGGGGATGTCGCCGCTGGCCAGGCTGACGCCCACACCGGCCGCGTCCGCCATCTCGAACGCGGCAAGGGCAAGCCCGCCATCGGACAGGTCGGTGATCGCCCGGATGGAGACGCGGTTTGCAAGGATCAGATCGCCTGCCGCGCGTTCAGCCACCAGATCCACCGGCGGCGCATCGCCGCTTTCCATCCCGAACGCCTCGGCCAGCAGGGCGGATTGGCCCAGATGGCCCTTGGTGGTGCCAATCAGCACCGCAAGGTGACCCTCGGCCGCTACGCCTGCAATCAGGTCGGCAATCCGCACGATGCCGACCGCGCCAATCGTCGGTGTGGGCAGAATCGCGGTTCCGTCGGTTTCGTTGTAAAGCGATACGTTGCCCGACACGATGGGCATACCCAAGGCCGTGACCGCCGCCCCGATGCCCCTGATCGCGCCCACGAGTTGCCCCATGATTTCGGGCTTTTCCGGGTTGCCGAAGTTCAGGTTGTCGGTGGTCGCCAACGGAATTGCCCCGACGCAGATCAGGTTGCGATAGGCTTCTGCCACGGCCTGTTTGCCACCCTCGAACGGGTTGGCTTTGACGTAGCGGGGGGTCACATCCGACGTGAAGGCCAGCGCCTTGTCCGTGCCATGCACGCGCACCACGCCAGCGCCAAGGCCGGGGCTGCGGATCGTGTCCGCGCCGACCTGGCTGTCATATTGCTGCCAGACCCAGGCCTTGTGGGCGTAAGACGGGCTGCCGATCAGGGCGCGCAGGGCGGCGATCGGTGCAATCGCGGGCACATCGCCCAAGGCGGCCGCTTTCGGGGTTTCCACCCAGGGGCGGTCATATTCCGGGGCGCTGCTTGACAACTTGGACAGCGGCAGATCGGCCTTCACATCATTGCCCTGCAGGATCACGAACCGGTCCTCGGCTATGGTTTCGCCCACGATGGCGAAATCGAGGTCCCATTTGGTGAAGATCGCGCGCGCCGCAGCCTCCATGTCTGGCTTCAGCACCATCAGCATGCGTTCCTGCGATTCCGACAGCATCATCTCGTAGGCCGTCATGTGCGCTTCACGCTGTGGGACGGCGTCGAGGTTCAGCTTGATGCCCAGCCCGCCCTTGTCACCCATCTCCACCGCCGAACAGGTCAGGCCGGCGGCTCCCATGTCCTGAATGGAAATCACGGCACCTGACGCCATCAGTTCCAGACAGGCCTCCAGCAGGCGCTTTTCGGTGAACGGGTCGCCGACCTGCACGGTGGGGCGTTTTTCCTCGATCGTGTCGTCGAATTCTGCCGATGCCATGGTGGCCCCACCGACGCCATCACGGCCGGTTTTGGCACCAAGGTAAACCACGGGCATGCCGACGCCACTGGCGACTGAATAGAAAATCTTGTCGGTGTCGGCGAGGCCTGCGGCAAAGGCGTTGACCAGACAGTTGCCGTTATAGCTGCGGTGAAAGCGCACTTCGCCGCCGACGCATGGCACGCCGAAGGCGTTGCCATAACCGCCCACACCCTGCACCACGCCGCTGACAAGCTGGCGCGTTTTGGGGTGGCTGGGCTCACCAAAGCTGAGGGCGTTCATCGCCGCAATCGGGCGCGCGCCCATGGTGAACACATCACGCAGGATG
>JAYSSN010000425.1:0-2769 GCA_043720555.1 Rhodobacterales bacterium
AGCCGTTGCGCCTGTCTCGGATTGGCGATCCGGACCACTTGCCCGGCAATCTGTACCGTACCCGCATCCGCCGGGGCGATCCCGAAAAGCGCCAGTGCCACATCCGTGCGCCGCGCACCGACAAGACCGGAAAAGCAGATCACCTCACCCTTGTTCACCGTGAAGCTCACATCCCGAAACGTGCCTGCCCGCGACAGGCCTTCAACCCGCAACAAGACTTCGTCCGTTGCCTGCGATGGCGCACGCGCAAATCGCCCGGCCATGTCGCGCCCCACCATCTCGGAAATCATCGATGCCTGCGTCACCCCGGCAATCGGCCGCGTGCTGATATGGCGACCGTCCCGCATGACCGTCACGGTATCGGCAAGCGCAAAAATCTCTTCCAGACGGTGGCTGATGTACAGCACTGCTACCCCCTGATCGCGCAAGCTTCGCGCAATACCAAACAGTCGTTTGACTTCGTGATCCGACAGGCTCGCCGACGGCTCATCCATGATCAGGACGCGCACATCCAGCGACAACGCCCGGGCGATTTCAACCGTCTGCTGTTCGGCCAGGGTCAACTCACTGGCCGGGCGACGCGGATCGAGGCTCACGCCAAGGCGGGCAATGATCGCGGCGGCCTCGGCATAAAGAGCGGTCCAGCCGATCAGGGCGGGGCGGTTCTGATGGCTGATGAAGATATTTTCGGCCACACTCAGATCAGGAAACACCATCGGTTCCTGATAGATCGCCGCAATCCCCGCGCGCTGCGCGTCGCGTGTGCTGTTCAGAATGATAGGCGCGCCGTTCACCAGGATGCTGCCGGACGACGGCTTGTGTATTCCCGTCATCGTCTTGATAAGCGTGGATTTCCCTGCGCCATTCTCACCCACGAGGGCATGAATCTTACCCGGCTCCAGCACCAGTGACACATCGACCATCGCCGCGGTCTGACCGAAGGTTTTGGTCACGCCCCGCATTTCCAGGACCGCGTCGGTCATGGTGATGCCCCCCCAGGAATTTCGTCTTGTTGCCGCCAGCCCCCATCGGCAGGGGCTGGCGGGATGATCGGATTACTGCGCTGCAGCCTCGACGTTCGTGCCGTTGTATACGGTGAACGGCCCCATCAGGATGCGATTGCCGTTCTCGCGGTTCGGATCCTTTTCAACGGTGAAATCACCCATACGCCCGGCGGTGAACGTCTCACCCGCGGCGCCGGTGATTGCCCCTGTGGCGAGCATGTACGACGTGTAATAGGTCAGATAGCCCAGATCCACGAAGGACCACAGCGCGAATTCCGGCGCGCATCCGTTCATTGTGTAGCTGACCATTTCCGACGGCAGGCCCAGACCCGACACCTTCACCTTGTCGCACAGACCTTCGTCCTGCATTGCCTTGGACGAGGCCACGATCCCGACGGTGGTCGGCGACATGATAAGCTCCAGGTTCGGATGCTTGTCCACCAGCGCCAGCGCGCGGTTATAGCTGACCTCGGACTGATCATCGCCATAGACGGTATCGACCAGCTTCAGCCCCGCATACTTCGGGTCTTTCAGCGTCTCGACCATCGCAGCAATCCAGGCGTTCTGGTTGGCCGCGTCCGGTGTAGCCGACAGTACGGCAAATTCGCCGTCGCCGCCGGTGATCGACAGCGCCATATCCGCCATCACCACGCCGATTGACCCGAAATCGACCTGTGCCACGAACACCGTCTCGCCTGCGCCCGATGGGATCGGGCTATCCCAGGTCACCACTTTGGTGCCTGCCGCCTGGGCGGCCTCGGCGGCCGGCACGATTTGGTCGCCGGCGTTGTTTGACAGCATCACAACCTTTTGGCCCTGCGATGTCGCCGTCGTCAGAATTTCGATCTGCCCCGCGACCGAGTTTTCGGGCGTAGGGCCGGTGAACAGCAGCGCACCTGTGTTACCCAACTCGGCATGCGCCTCTTCGGCACCACGATTGGCTTGATCGAACGGCAGAATGCCCAGGAACTTTGGCAGCAGCACCATGTCGGCGGCCTGCCCCGGCGTGGCCGTCATGGTTTCGGCAAAGGCCGAAGCCCCACCCAAGGCCGCACTAATCGCAAGCACGGAAACAGACATGAATTTCATGCGTAATTCCTCCCCTATGTGTGTTGAAGCCGAATCGCCTCCCTGGCCGGCTGAGCGGAATATTGGCCTGACCAATTTTCAATATCAATGGAATTTTTGCCCAGATGACGTGGCATCTCGGTTTTTTCAGCCGCAAAACCGCGCATCCTGACCCGATTTTTCCTGATTTTACAAGAATTTCATCTTTTCACCTAGAAAGTGGTCAGGCCAAAATAATGCATACTCCGCATGCGCAGCATGGCAAAAAGGTGCCACGCTGTGCTGCCGCCGGGCGCTTGGCCCACAATTCCGCGTCAGATCGCAAGCGACAGCCCACCTTGTCCCGCAGAAGCCTCTGCCTGATCCAACATCCGTTGCAGTTCGGCCCCACGTGCGAATGTCGGTTCCGCAACGCCTGTACCCTGGATCGCAGCTATGAAGCGTTCATAGATCGAGGGCAGCACCGGCGCTGCCACATCATGCCAGGTTGCTGTTAACAGATCGGGTTCAAGGCAGGCACGAAGCCGGCTTTCGCCCTTTTCAAACAGCACCTCCAGACCGCCCTTGTCGCCATAGATGCGCAAGCGCAGGTCGTTCAGATGCCCGCTGGCAAAGCGGGTCGCGGCCACGGTGCCAAGCGCGCCATTCGCCAGTACCACCTGCATTGTGGCGCTGTCATTGGCGTCGAGCGTGTATT
>JAYSSN010000426.1:0-2766 GCA_043720555.1 Rhodobacterales bacterium
CCGGGGCGGAAAGTGCGCTGAAGGCTGCCAAAGGCGCAGTGACCGTAGCAGAGGGTGCCTTGAAGAAGGTGGCCGACGGTACGGATGAAGCAGCAAAGACAGCGGCGCAAGCGGCAGTTACTGCGGCAACGGCGGCAGTGCCTGCGGCTCAAACAGCGCTGGATGCGGCGCGTGCCGCAATTCCTGCGGATGTGCTGGCAAACTACGACACGGCGGCCGGTGTTCTGGCCGCAGAAAATGGCGTGAAGGGTGCGTTCGAGAAGGCCGTCAATGACGCGCTGAAAGAAGCTGGTTATCCACTGGTTGCGGCGGATAACACGACCGTGGCGAAAATAGCGTCGACGGGTCTTGGCAGCTTCTTTGACATCTTCACGGCACAAAAGCTGACGATCATTGCGACGCTGACGTACCTCATCATCCTTGTGACGATGGTGTACGGCCCGATTGCGGCGATGCTGGTGGAATTGTTCCCGACGCGCATCCGCTATTCGGGGCTGTCCCTGCCGTACCACGTCGGCAACGGCTGGTTCGGGGGGCTGATGCCGGCGACGGCATTCGCGATTTCGGCGCAGTCCGGCAACATCTATGCGGGGCTGTGGTATGCGATTGTCATCGCCCTTGTGACGGTGGTTGTCGGTGTACTGTTCGTGCCAGGTGGCACCCACAAGAAAGACATCTTTGCGGATGACGAGGCCAAGTAACGCTGGCCGGTACGCGGGCCGGGGGCATTCTCCCCGGCCCGTTTTCTTTTCTCTTACCCATTTTCCACGTGCTTGAGGACGCCATGGCCGATCAAGCCTACCGCACCGTCCGGCATGTGCTGATCGTCGAGGATGACGACAGCATCGCACAGGCGCTTGAATACATCATGGCGCAGACCGGCCTGACGCATGACCGCGTGGCATCGGGCGCGGCAGCCCTGCCGCGTATCCGTGACACGCAACCTGATCTCGTCGTGCTGGATGTGATGCTGCCCGAGGTGTCGGGTTATGACATCTGCGCCGACGTGCGCCGCGATCCGGGGCTGAGAGCCGTGAAAATTCTGATGATGACGGCGCGCGGCTCATCGGTAGAGCGGCAAAAGGGGCTGGCGATGGGCGCGGACGGCTTTATTCGCAAGCCGTTTGCCCTGGATGAGTTGCGGCGTGAGGTGCTGCGCTTGCTGGCTTAAGGCCGGAACCGCCGGAACAGGCGCAATCCCAGCATGGCCAGCGCCAGCAGGATCAGGTTCGCAACAAAACCGACACTCACCACTTTTGCCACGGGTTCGGCCGCCGTTGATGGCAGCGTCATCGGGATTATGACGGCGATGAACAACACACCCGCCAGCAGGGGGATCAGCGTCCCCGTCACCGCCTGATTGCGCGCGGCGGTCAACACTAGGGCGATCACAAGACCAATGCGGAACACATCGGTCAGTTGCGAGAGCAGAAGATCGGTCAGGGACATGGCGGTTCCTTCATCAGGGCATTGTTTCGCAATCGTGCGCGGGGTTCAAGCCTGCGCGAAGGGGTCGACGGGATAACCCACGCCGGTCAGATACAGCCCCTGCGGCGGGCAGACCGGGCCGCAGGCAGCACGGCTGCGGGCTGTAAGCGCGGTCTTCACATCATCGGGGTGCCAGGCACCTGCTCCCACCTTTTCCAGCGTCCCCACGATTGAGCGTACCTGATTGTGCAGAAAGCTGCGGGCGCGCAGGAAAAATCGGTACTCACTGCCCCCGGTGATCGGCGTTTCGGTGATGGTAATCGCGTCCAGCGTTTTCATCGGGCTGTTGGCCTGACACAGCGCCGAGCGGAAGGTGGTAAAATCGTGATGTCCGATCAGATGCGCGGCGCCTGCCCGCATCGCATCCGTATCCAGTGGGCCAGACACCTGCCACACCAGCCCCTTGTCATGTGTGACGGGCGCACGGCGCGCGACAAGGCGAAACAGATAGCGCCGCTCACGCGCCCAAAAGCGTGCGTGAAAATCATCGGCGACGCGGGCGACCTGCAAGATTGCAATCGGCGCGGGCCGCAGGTGGGCATTCAGGGCCCCGGCCAGACGAAACGTATCCCAGTCGCGAGTGATGTCGACATGCGCGACCTGGCCCGTGGCATGCACGCCTGCATCGGTGCGCCCGGCGCCGGTGACGGTGTAATCGCCCGGATGCAGCCGCGCGAGCGCGTCCTCGACAGCACCTTGCACGGATGCATGGTGCTGTTGGCGCTGCCAGCCCGCGAAGGGGCCGCCGTCATAGTCGATCATCAGGGCGTAACGTGGCATAAACCCGCGTTACCGCAAGCAAAGGCTCTGGCCAAGGGGCATTGGCTTCGCCATTCTGCGGGCATAGACCTTTGGTGGTGCCAAGAATGCGTTTGATGCGACCGCTCAGCCTGCTTTTTCTGACAGCCGCTATGCCTGCGATAGCGCAGGATGTGCAACCGGGCGATGTTCGGAAAATGCCATCTGCCACGGCAGGCGTTGGGTTGACCGCAGCCCAACTCGGTTTGCCTGCCGACGTCGATGCAGTGAAGCTGGCGGTTCTTGCGGTGACCAAACTGGCGGATGCAACGGCACATGTCGAAGACAACGACAAGATCGCGGGCAACCCGATGGTGGCCCCCCCATTGTCGGAGCGGGTAAAGCTACCGTCGGCGCTGCCCGACCCTGCACAAACTGCAGCCGATCCGGGCACGGGCACTGATGCGCCCAAGACCACCGATGTAGCGGTGACAAGGACGGCTGACGGGCGGACGACGCGATATGACACCGACAAGATCG
>JAYSSN010000427.1:0-2764 GCA_043720555.1 Rhodobacterales bacterium
TCTTTCCACTTTCTGACCGGACCATCGGGGGCCGGAAAGTCCACCTTCCTGAAGCTGTGCTATGGCGAGCTGCTCCCCACCGGTGGCACGGTCACGCTGTTTGACCGCGATGTGACGGGCCTGAAACGGGACGAGGTTGCGCTGACGCGGCGGCGCATCGGGATCGTGCATCAGGATTGCCAGTTTCTGGATCATCTGCCGCTGGCCACCAATGTGACACTGCCGCTGACGGTGGCGGGGCGCGACACGCCGGTGCAGAACCTGACCGATCTGTTGTCATGGGTGGGGCTGGCGCCCCTTGCGGATGCCTTGCCGCCGTCGTTATCGGGGGGCGAACGCCAGCGCGCCGCCGTGGCCCGCGCCGTCATCATGGACCCGGAAGTGATCCTGGCCGATGAGCCGACGGGCAATCTGGACTGGGAGATGTCGCTGCGCCTGATGACCCTGCTGGTAGAGCTGAACAAGATGGGCAAAACCATCCTTGTGGCCACCCATGACATGAACCTGATCCGATCGGTAAAATCGCAGGTGGCCGCGCGGGTGTTGCGGATCAGCAACCGTCGCATCCAGCTGGCGGGTGCCGACCTATGAGCCTGCTCGATCTGCTGCGCACCGACCGTCACGCCGACCGGGTGGTGCCACCATCCGGCTATACGGCGATGCTGACCAGCTTTACCGCCGGGGCCATGGCCTTTCTTGCGGTCTTCGCCATTGCCTTGTCGCTGGCGGCGGGGCGCCTTGCCGACCGATGGTCAGCCGCATTGACCAACACCGCGACGATCCGTATTTCCGCGCCCGCCGATCAGCTGGCCGTGCAGACGCAGGCCGTCCTGGACCTGCTGGCCCAGACCCCCGGCATCGCATCCGCCCGCGCGCTGAGCGACGCGGACCAGCGTGCGCTGCTGGCACCCTGGTTCGGCCCCGACCTGCCGCTTGACGCGCTGTCCTTGCCCCGTCTGATCGCGGTGACCGAGGATGGCACCGGCTATGACGGCGAGGGCTTGCGCCAGCGGCTGGCAGCCGAGGCGCCGGGCGCACTGCTGGACGATCACACGCGCTGGCGCAAACCGCTTGCCGTGGCGGCCGAAAGGTTGCGACTGCTGGGGCTGTTGTCAATTGCGCTGATTATCGGGGCCATGGCCGCGATGATCGCACTTGCGGCCAATGCCGCCTTGTCGGCCAACGCCCAGGTGATCCGGGTGCTGCGCCTTGTAGGGGCCAAGGACAGCTACATCGCCCGCGCCTTTGTCCGCCGCTTTACCATCCGCGCGCTGATTGGCGCGTCGGTGGGTGCGGCCGCGGGTTTGATCGGGGTTGCATTGCTGCCCGCCACCGACACCGCCGGCGCGTTTCTGACGGGGCTTGGCTTTCAGGGGGTTGGCTGGCTTTGGCCCTTTGTTCTGCCGCCCATCGCTGCGATCATCGCGTTTGTCGCCACACGCACTGCGGCCATGCGCCGCCTGAGGACCATGACATGAGGCAGTTTCTGCAATGGCCGCTATCGGTGATCTTTATCGTGCAGATGTATCTGGCCATGGTGGTGCTGGCGATCATCTTCACACCTTTTGCCATCTTCAGCCGCCGTGCCGCCTATGCCGCGATGCACGCCTACTGTCACTGGGTGGCGTTTTCAGCCCGCTGGATCGTCGGCCTGAAATCCGAGGTGCGGGGGCTGGTCCCGGAGGGCGAGGTGATCGTCGCGGCCAAACACCAGTCCTTTCTTGATATCATCCTGATCTTCGGGGCACTGCACCGGCCCAAGTTCATCATGAAACGCGAGTTGATCTACGCCCCGATCCTTGGCCAGTATGCGCTGCGCATCGGCTGTGTGCCGGTCGACCGGGGCAAGCGGGGCCAGGCGATCCAGAAGATGAAAGAGGATGTAGCGCGCGGGGCGGCCCTGCCCGGCCAGCTTATCATCTATCCGCAAGGCACCCGCGTCGCACCGGGGGTCAAGCGGTCTTACAAGGTTGGGACGGGGCTGCTGTATGATCAGCTGCGCCAGCCCTGTGTGCCGGTTGCGGCAAACGTGGGGCTGTTCTGGCCCAAGCGCGGCCTCCTGCGCAAACCTGGCACCGCGGTGGTCGAATTCTTGCCACCCATTCCGCCGGGTCTGCCCGTGCCCGAGTTCATGGCGCGGCTTGAGGCCGAGGTTGAGACGGCATCGGACCGGCTGCTGGCCGAGGCGGGTTTCAGGGGATAGCGCATGTCCACCTCACCCCAGACCATCGCCAATCTGCTGGACGCACTGCCAGATGGCGTGCGCGCAAAGAAGATGTTCGGGGAATACGCGCTGTATCTGGACGGGCGTGTCGTGGGGTTGGTCTGCGATGACACGCTGTTCGTAAAGCCCACCACGGGGGCGGTTGCCGTGTTGCCCGATGCCGAACTGGGCCCGCCTTACCGGGGGGCAAAACCGCATCTGGTAATCGGTGATGCGCTGGACGATGCGGACCTGATGGCACGGCTGTTCTTCGCGGTTGCGGCGGATGTGCCCGCGCCCAAGCCAAAAAAGAAGTGATGCGGGAATTGTGAAATCGCCCGCGGGAGATTTCCTATATTATGATTAAATATCATATGGATAATTTGATATCAAAAACGGTCGTGTGCGTCCTTGGGCGCCAGGACAAGGGGCGATGGCCCCGGTCGATCGCTAACCAGAAACCAGCGGATCATGCGAATTTCAGGGTGAGTATGCCCGCGACGATCAGGGCGACCCCGGCGACGCGCATGGCGTTCACCGGCTCGTTAAACAGGAAAACCG
>JAYSSN010000428.1:0-2763 GCA_043720555.1 Rhodobacterales bacterium
GCATAAATCACCCGCCCCTCACGATCCAACGATTTAAGCGAGGGCGACACCGATTTCAGAAACGACATTTCGAATTCATAGTCATCTTCAACAATTACAAAACCCCGTTTCGATGCCGCGTCCAATAGCGCCGTGCGCCGTTCCAGCGGCATGGTGACGTTGGTCGGGCAATGGTGGCTGGGGGCGGTGAACACCACATCGACGCAGGGGGGCAACTGGTCCGGCGGCAGGCCTTGCGCGTCCACATTCACGCGGGCGACCGCGCAATCGGTCTGCTCCAGAATGTCACGCAAGCCCGGATAGCAGGGGTTTTCGATCACCGCCACGCGGTCGCGCGCCAGCAAGACCTGTGCTGCCAACCACAGCCCGTTCTGCGCGCCCATGGTGATCAGCACCTCCTCGGGGCGGGCATGAATGCCGCGCCGTGGCAGGATATTGCGCAGAATATATTCGATCAGCAGCGGGTCATCGCGTTCGTGGTAATCGCCTGTCAGCGTCTCAAAATCCCGCTTGCCCAACGCGCGCATCGCGCAGAGCCGCCAGTTTTGGTGGTCAAACAACGCCGCGTCGACCTGACCGTAAATGAACGGAAACTGATAGCTGCGCCAGTCGGCCGGTTTGGTCAGTTTGACCCCTTGCGAAAACCGCCGCCCGCTTAGTGCCGCATAGTCGACAAGGTC
Organism: Rhodobacterales bacterium; assembly: GCA_043720555.1. Lineage (GTDB taxonomy): Bacteria > Pseudomonadota > Alphaproteobacteria > Rhodobacterales > Rhodobacteraceae > JAAFHS01. Next base: position 681 of record JAYSSN010000428.1, read on the forward strand.
CGCTCCGCGCGGGGCTGCTGGCTGAAACTCCGGCTGGCGGGGGGCACCTTCGGATACGAAATACCCCGACCGCCCGCGCGAAGTCAGATAGTCTGACGCCACCAGTTCGGTATAAGCCAAGGTCACCGTGATGCGGCTGATCCCCAGGTGTGCAGCCAAACCCCGGCTGGACGGCATCTTGTCGCCCGCCCGGAAGCGGCCGGCCAAAACGCCCTCCGTGATCATCTGCCGGATCTGGTGCTGCAGGGTGCCCACTGACCCCGCGACAAGAAAGAAGCTTTCGGCAGGGATCGCCATTCTGGCCTCATGTGGATGCGAAACTGGACTTACCCATTCGCGCAGGCCAACGTCCTCTCGTCAAGCGGGGGCCGAAGCCCCCCACCAACACGTTCAGCCAAACACCTTGGTCAGCGCCCGGTCGATTGCCCCGGTGATCTGATCAATATCATCCGCCGTCGCGATCAATGCAGGGCTAAGGCACAGCGTATTATTGAACCCCGGCAAACTGCGGTTGGTCATCCCGATGATCACCCCCTGCGCCATGCAATCAGCCACCACAGCGGCCACCATTTTCTCATCCGCAGGTTCGCGCGTGGTGCGGTCCGCCACCAGTTCCGCGCCACAAAACAGCCCTTTGCCACGCACGTCGCCAATCACCCGGTGCCGTTCCGCCAGCGCGTTCAGGTTCTCCAAGACCCGCGCGCCCATCCGGATGGTGTTATCAAGCAAGCCTTCATCCTCAATAATCCGCATGTTTTCCAGCGCCGCTGCCGGGCCGGATGTGCAGCCGCCGAAGGTCGAGATATCGCGAAAATAGCTCATCGGATCATTGGCATCATCCTTGAACATCTCAAAGATCGCTTCCGTCGTCACCGTGCAAGCGATGGCGGCATAACCAGACGCAACCCCCTTTGCCATCGTCACGAAATCAGGCTTCACCCCGAAATGCTGATAGCCGAACCAGGTGCCGGTGCGGCCCACGCCGCAGACAACTTCGTCGATATGGATCAGGATGTTATGACGCTTGCAAATTTCTTGAACCCGCTCCCAATAGCCCGTTGGCGGCACGATCACGCCACCGCCCGCCGTCACCGGCTCCAGACAGATGGCACCAATCGTGTCCGGCCCTTCACGCAGGATCACCTCCTCAATCGCATCTGCTGCCCGCTCGCCATAGTTCGCGACATCCCACTGCTTGCGGTATTCCAGACAATGCGGCACCTCCACAAACCCCGGTGTAAACGGCCCATACTGCGCGTTGCGCTGTGGCTGCCCGCCCGCCGACAGACAGGCAATCGTGGTGCCGTGATAATCGCGCTCGCGGAACAGGATCTTGTGCTTCTTGCCGCCATGGTGCCGGTGCGAGATTTGGCGCACCATCTTGAATACCTTTTCATTCGCCTCTGACCCGGAATTGGCATAATAGACGCGGGTAAGGCCCGGCATCTTTTCGATCAGCCGCTGGGCAAAATTCGCCCCCGGAATCGATCCCGCCGACCCTGCGAAATAGCACAGCTTTACCAACTGGTCGCGGACGGCATTGGCAATGCTGGTCCGCCCATAGCCCACATTCACCGTCCAAACCCCGCCCGACACGGCATCGAGATGCTCTTTACCCTTTGCATCCCACACTTTCATGCCGCGGCCTTCGACGATGATCCGCGGATCAACCGTTTCATACTGCTTGTGCTGGCTCAGGTGATGCCAAACATGGGCGCGATCTGCCTCGATCACATTGCTCATGTCGTTGGATTTGGTATCCATTGTCTGCTTCCTTTTTGGGCGATTTGGGCTGTTTTGCCAGCGGCCAAGGTGGCTCAGTTGTGCTACCCGTCAATCATCCGGGATTGCCCGCCTCTGCGATAGGGCCAGAACCGCTGCGCCTATATAGCCAGAGGCCAAAATCCCTTTGCCAGACCCCCAACTCACGCAATCAAATGGCGTGGCACTAACCAGCCTTGCAAAACTGGACCTATACGGCGCAGGATAGGCTATTCATACATATGTCATAAGCCGCGTCCAACCAAAGGACAACGCACTAACAAGGAGCACCCCATGACCCTACGCACGACCCTGATGAGCG
>JAYSSN010000429.1:0-6990 GCA_043720555.1 Rhodobacterales bacterium
GTGCCATCCGCTACCGCCAGCACGCCACCCACCTGCGCCAGGGCCGCATAGCTTTCGGAAAAGTTATGCACTGATGGGCCGTGCAGCATCGCTGATCCATGCGCCGCAGGCTCGAACGGGGTATGGCCGCCTTTGGGTGCGAAGCTGCCTCCGATCACGGTCACCCCCGCCATGCCATACCACAGGTCCATCTCGCCCACCGTATCGGCCAGATACACCGCCACGCCGGATGACAGCCCGTCACCCTTCGACCGCATGCCGAATGCCAACCCACGCGCAGAGATCAGCCTTGCAACGTCACCCCCCCGCGCCGGGTGCCGGGGCGCCAGGATCAGCAGGTCGAACACCCCCGCCTCCCGCGCCGCCATGAAGGCATCCAGAATCAACCCCTCCTCACCCTCATGCGTGGATGCTGCCAGCACGCAGCGCGCCCGTGGCACCGGCCCCGGCACCGCCACGTGCGGGATCACCCCGGCCTTCAGGTTCACCCGCGGTCCCACCCGATCCGCAGGCAGGCCAAGCGCCACCAGGCGGGCCTCGGACGCCGCATCCTGCGCCGACAGATAGGCTACAACCGCCAGCATCCGCGCCATCATCGCCCCCGCCCAGCGCCAGCGCCGGGCTGATCGTTGCGACATCCGCGCGCCCAGCACGATGACGGGCACCCGCGCGCGCGCGCAGGCCGCCACGCGGGCAGGCCAGAATTCATTCTCGATCACCACCAGCGCGGCGATCCGCCAGCGTGCTATGACCCGCGCCGCCGCACCCGCCGCGTCGAACGGGGCCAGTGCCACCGTCACTCCCGTCAGCCCCCAGCCTGCCACCAGCGCCCGGCCGGTCGCGGTGTTCGTCGTCACCAGCACCGGCCCGTCCGCCGCGAGCGCCGCGATAACCGCGCGGGCCGAGGTCAGTTCTCCCAGGCTTGCGCCATGCACCCACATCGCCGGGCCGTGCCCCATTGGTGCCAGACCCAGCCGCTCGGCCAATGCACCCGCCGGCCAGCGGCCAAGCACCGTTGCCGCGGCCATCACCGGCAGCAAAAGGGCCATGAGAAAGCGATAAAGCAGCAAAGTGTCCCTCGCGTGCGTCCTGACCGATCCGTACCCCCCGCAGCCCAGCCGCACAAGTCAGACCGGCGGCCTGCGCCCCGGCCAGTCCGTCGCCAGATGGTAGGTCTGTCCGATCGCCAGCACATCCGCATCCGCACCCGTCCGCCCGATCAGTTGCATCCCCATCGGCAAGCCCTGCGCGCCAAACCCCACCGGCACATTCAGGGACGGCAAACCGATCAGGCTGACCGGCACCACGACCTCCATCCAGCGGTGATAGGTATCCATCGTGATCCGGTTGATGCTTTGCGGCCAGCGCCATTCCACCGGAAACGGCCAGACCTGTGCCGACGGCATCACCAGCAGATCGAACCGGTCAAACAGTCGCGCTGCGTGCGCATACCAGCGTGACCGGATCACACTCGCAGCATGGACCGCGCGTGCGGTCAGGGTCAAACCCTGCTCGATCTCCCAGATCGTCTCAGGCTTGATCGCGGTCCGCGTGGCCGGGTCGTCGTAAAGCGCGCGCCTGGCTTCGGTGTTCAGCATCGCACGCAGGGTGATCCACGCGTGCCACAGCTTTTCCGCAGGATAGGGCGGAGGCACGGGTTCGACCACGGCCCCCATGCCCTGCAACTCCACCAAGGCCTGTTCGCACAGCGCCAGTATTCCCGGCTCCATCGCATAGGCCCCGCCCCAGTCACCCAGCCAGCCGATGCGCCTGCCCCTGACACCGATCTGCAACGCGGCGGCAAAATCCATGCTGTGCCGGCCAAAGGGCACCTCCGGGTTGACCCCCGCCTGCACCTTCAGCAGGTTCGCCACATCCTCTATCGTGCGGCCCATCGGGCCCTCGGTGGCGAGCGTTGTCAGAAACGTGTCACCCTCCGCATCGCGCGGCACCAAACCCCAGGTCGGGCGAAAGCCGTAGACGTTGCAGAACGCCGCCGGGTTGCGCAGGCTGCCCATCATGTCGGATCCATCCGCGACGGGCAGCATCCGTGCCGCCAGCCCCGCCGCCGCCCCGCCCGATGATCCCCCCGCCGTGCGGGCGTGGTCATAAGGGTTCCGCGTCACACCGAACACCGGGTTGAAACTGTGCGAGCCATGCCCCCATTCCGGTGTGTTGGTCTTGCCGATGAAAATTGCCCCCGCCGCCCGCATCCGCGCCGCCAGCAGATCATCGCGCACAGGGACGTGACCGGCATAAAGTGGCGAGCCCCACGTTGTGCGCAACCCCCGCGTCGCCACCAGATCCTTCACCGCAAACGGCATTCCGTGCAGCCAGCCCGTATGTGGGGCGTCGTCTGCCAACCGCGCCTCCGCCATCAGCCGATCCGCATCGCGCAGCGACACGACCGCGTTGATCGCAGGATTCACTGCCGCGATCCGCGCCAGCGTGGCGGCCATCACCTCGGACGGGGCGACATCGCGGGCCGCGATCCTGCGCGCAAGATCCGATGCCGACAGATCACTCAGACCCACTGCCAGTCCCTTTTCACAATTGTCCGTACCCGCGACGCGCCACCGGCGCGGCGCCATGCATGAAGCAATGACCCGAAGCCGAGGCTTCGGGTCGCCGCATGATTACTTCTGCAACTCGGTCCAGATCGCCGTCATGTATTCCTGCGCCTTGCCGGTGCAGGTTGGCGCGAATACGCCTGCTGCGGCAAATTCTGCGGAAACCACCACCTCGGGCGCGGTCTTCATGTCTTCCGGCATGAAGTCTTCGGTCCCCGAAATCCCGTTGGCATAGCGTGCAAAGGCCGAAATCATCGCGGCATTCTGCGGCACCATGATGAAGTCGAGAAATTTGTACGCCTCATCCACGTTTTGTGCGTCCGACAGCAGCGCCACCGAATCCATGAACAGCGTATAGCCCTCTTTGGGATAACCATAGGCTACCGGCGGGTTGGCCAGCCGCGCACGCATCGTCGATCCGTTCCAGTTCACGCTCGCCGCCCAGTCATTGTTCGACAGACGTTCGGTCGCACCATAATCCATGCTCAGCCAGTCGGGCTTGGCTGCCAGCAGGATATCGCGGGCTTTTTTCAGCACTTCGGTATCTTCCGTGCAAGGCTGACCCCCGACATAAAGGACCGCAAGGTTCACGATGTCGGTCATCTCCGGCACGACGTTGATCTTGCCCTTCAACTCATCCGGTACGTCGAGGAATATCGCCGACGTGTTGATGTCACCGGTGTACACGGACGTGTTCACGGCCATCCCGACCGAACCCCACTGCCACGGAATGGTATGGGTGCGGCCCATGTCCCAATCGACGTTCATCCATTCCGGCGCGATGTTGCCATGGTTTGGCAGGCGCGCCAGGTCAAGTTCGGCAATCAGGCCTTTTTCAACCCAGATCGGCACATAGCTCGCCGACGGCACGACGAGGTCAAAGCCATGTCCGCCCGCCTCGATCTTGGCCAGCGCCACATCATTGCTGTCGTAATCGGTGACCGTTACCGTGATGCCGGTTTCCACCTTGAACTTCGCCAGCAATTCAGGGCTGGTGTAGTTGCCCCAGTTGTACAGGTTCAGCACCCCTTCGGCACCGGCCAATCCGGTCGTCGCCATCAGAAGCGCGGTTGCAGTCAGCAGCTTTGTCATCGGGTTCTCCATGTTGGTCGTGCGGGTTCAGTGCCGTTTTCGGGTCAGCAGAAAAAAGGCGGTCAGCAGCAGCACGGTCAACGCAAGAAGGGCTGTCGATATGGCGTTGACCTCTGGCGTAAAGGCGCGTCGCAACTGGCCGAGCATATAGGTGGACAGCGTATCCTGCCCGCCTGATTTCACGAATTCGGTGATGACCACGTCATCAAGGCTGATGACGAAGGCCAGCATCGCCCCCGCGATGATCCCCGGCGCGAGAAGCGGCAGGGTGACATGCCGGAACGTCTGCCAGGTGCTGGCGTAAAGATCGCCCGCCGCGGTCTCAAGGCTCAGATCCATCCCTTCCAGCCGCGCGCGGATCGGCAGATATGCAAAGGGGGTGCAGAATGCTGCATGGGCCAGGATCAGATAGCCAAGGCCCTGATACCCAGACCATTGCTTGACGACCCCAAAGAAGATCAGCAGTGCCACGGCGGTCACGATCTCGGGCACCATCAGCGGTTGGTTGATGACCACATAGATGACGGTCTGCCCCCTGAACCGCTGGCGGCGGGTCGTGCCAAGTGCTGCCATCGTGGCCACGGTCGTTGCGATGGCCGCCGCAAAAACGGCGATGATCAGCGAACGTGTCGTCGCGGATTTTACGGCGTCATTGTCCCATGCCGTAAGGTACCACTGCCACGAAAACCCGCCCCAGTCGTTGATCGAGTTAGTCCCGTTGAAGGAATAGGCGACAAGCGTGACGATCGGCAGATACAGCAGCACGAACACAAGGATGGCCACGGTGGCAAAGCCCGGCAGGCGGCTGACATTGAAGGCGCGCTCAGCCATCGGTGGCGCGCCGCGTCGATGCCCGTACATAGAACAGCAGCGCCACCATCACGATCAGCAGCAGCGTCATCGACAGCGCCGCCCCCAGCGGCCAGTTGCGGCCTTGAGTGAACTGCAGCTCGATGAAATTACCGATCATCATGTTCTTGCCGCCACCCAGGATGCGGGGCGTCACATATGCGCCCAGCGAGGGCACGAAGACAAGGATCGACCCTGCCACGATACCGGGCTGCACAATTGGCAGGATGATCCGGCGCAACACATCCCACCGGCTGGCATACAGATCATATCCTGCTTCAAGCAGCCGCATGTCGAAGCGGTCGATGGCCGCAAACAGCGGTAGCACCATCAGCGGAAGATAGACATAAGCCATCCCGATCAGCACCGCGACATCGGTGTAAATGATGCGCAGGGGTTCACTGATGATACCCATGCCCAGCAGGGCTGAATTCAGCACGCCATCATTGCGGATCACCTCGTTGATGGCAAATGTGCGGATCAGCAGGTTGGTCCAGAACGGGATCGTAATCAGGAACAACCACAGTGCCCGCGCCTTCGGTGGTCGTGTGGCGATAAACCACGCCGTCGGAAACCCAACCGCAAAGGTAATGAGCGTTGTCAGCATGGACAGTGACACCGACCGCCAGAAGATCGTCAGATGTGCATCCGCAAAGCTCTGCGTGTCGTCGAAAATGTCGCGCGAGAACAGGATGCCGATCCAGCCATCCCAGCTGAAATCCCATATCACATTGCCATATTTACCCGGCGACAGGAACGCATAGACCAGCACGATCAGCAACGGCCCCGACGCCGCAAGCGCCAGAAGGACCAGCGCGGGGGCCGACAAAAGCCACCCGCGACGGGCCGATGCGTGACGCTGGCGATCCTCGGCGGTGCGCATCAGTTCTCCAGCACCTGGGCGGCATCCGGCGCGAATGACACGCTGACGGCCTGGCCCTTTTCCAGCAACGCATCGCGGCCGGACGATGGCACGCGGGCGATGACTTCGGCCCCGTCCGACAGACGCAGATAGCAGTGCGTGTCGGTCCCGAAATACACAAGGTTCGTGATTGTTGCGGGCATTGCCCCCTGACCCGCAGGCAGCACCGATATCTGTTCGGGGCGGATGGTGACAGTGACCGCCCCGGTGCAGGCTGTCAGCAGTTCCAGCGCCATCCCGTTACCCAGCCGCACGCCGCCGGGCACGGCTGACGCGGGCAGAATGTTTGTCTCGCCGATGAACCCAGCCACGAAGCGGGTCGCAGGACGTGTGTAGATATCGCGGGGGCTGCCTACCTGTTGCAGGTGGCCTGCATTCATCACGCCAATCCGGTCCGACATTGTCAGGGCTTCTTCCTGATCGTGGGTGACGAAGACAAAGGTGATGCCCGTCTCCGTCTGCAGGCGTTTCAATTCAACCTGCATTTCCTTGCGCAGTTTCAGATCCAGCGCCGACAACGGTTCGTCCAGCAGCAGCACCTTCGGCTGGGGTGCCAACGCGCGCGCCAGCGCCACGCGCTGTTGCTGGCCGCCCGACAACTGGCTGGTCCTGCGGTTTGCAAACGTCTCCATCTTGACCAGCGCCAGCATACGTTCTGTCGTGGCGCGCACTTCGGCGCGGGGGCGCCCCTGCATCTGCAACCCGAAACCGATGTTTTCCGCCACCGTCAGATGGGGAAACAGCGCATAGCTTTGGAACACGGTATTCACCGGGCGGCGGTTCGGGGGCAGGTGGGTGATATCCGCACCATCCAGCAGGATCGCGCCAGAGGTGGGCACATCGAATCCCGCAATCATCCGCAGCAGCGTCGTCTTGCCACAGCCGGACGGGCCCAGCAGGGTAAAGAACTCGCCCCGCCGGATGTCGATGGAGACATGGTCGAGCGAACGAACCGCGTGGTCGCCATGACCAAAGGTCTTGACCACGTCATTTACGGCCACGGCGATGGCTTCTGTCACGGGCCGTTCCTCCAGGCAGCGGCGGGTCTGCGGCCGCATTTTGATCATATGTGGCGGGGTTCTGCCGGGCTTTGCAAGCCTTTCCATGGTCAAGCTACCGCGACCGGTGCCCGCCGCGCGGCCCAAGGGGCGGCCTGTTCAATTTCGGCGCAAAGCGCGATCAGCGTCTCATCATCGCCAAAACGCGCGGCAAGATGGATGCCAATGGGCAACCCGCTCGTCGACATCGCCAGCGGCAGGGATGCCGCAGGCTGGCCGCTGGCATTGAAAATGGCGCAGAACGGCGAATAGGCGAAGATGCCGTCGGCGCCGGTGCGATAGGCAACGTAGTCTTCGGTCATATGGGCAAAGCGGCCCACTTTCGCAGGTGGCTCGGCCAGCGTCGCGGATAACACGATATCGTATCCGGCACCGTCTTCGGGATCAAAGAACGCGGCCATCTGGCGGCCAAACGCGTGGATCTGCCCCACGGCCTGCAAATAGCGCGTGGGGTGCAGCGTGGCGGCATAGGCAAAGGCACCGCGCCCCACGCCTTCCA
>JAYSSN010000430.1:0-6945 GCA_043720555.1 Rhodobacterales bacterium
TCGCCGGGGTGACGCTGCACAAGCCATGGACGACGATCACGCAGATGTGGCCCGGCACCGGCACGGTATTCATTCCATTGGAGGCGGCACCATGAACGATTGGGTCAGGAAGTGGCAGGCGCTTATCGGCATGGTCGGCAAAGACCTTGACGGTGATTTCGGCGAAAGAACCTTCCTGCGCGGCAAGACGGGGTGGAAAGCCCCGGTGCAGGTCAGCGCGCCCGTGACGACGCCGTATGACGCGCCTGTCGCCGCCCCCAGTGTAATCCGGCAGGGCAGCGCAGGTTATCCGGTCAATGAGGTGGTGCTGCATTGCGCCGCCGTCAAAGCTGACTGGTATATCGACAAGACGCCCGCCGAGGCAAAAGCCGAAGTCCACCGCTGGCACCTCGCGCGCGGCTTTTCCGGCTTTGGCTATCACGCGCTGGTCATGCCTGACGGGAAGTCCATCGCTGGCCGCCCCTATACCCAGATCGGCGCTCACGTCATGGAGCGCAACCGGGGAACCATCGGCATCCTGATGATCGAAAGCAACACGATCACCAGTATCGGCGAGTTCGGGGACTGGTTCACCGAGGCGCAGCGCCTGTCCGTGCGCAAGCTGATCGGCGCGCTTGCAGGCATCCGGTGGGTGACCGGCCATAACGACTACGCCAACAAGCTGTGCCCCGGGTTCAAGGTCGAAAGCGCCGACTGGCTCTGAAATTCCCGTCCGCCCTTGCTGTCCCGCACAGCGGCTTGGGCTTTGCCGGTTCTCCGGCGCTTCTGCGCGGTTCAAAGGGCAGGGGCGCGCGACCCCTGCCGCCACACCCCCTGAAAGGTTCCGCCATGCGCTTCCTCGTCGCCTTCCTCGCATTTGCCGCCTGCGCGCCTCTCACCGCCACCGACTGCCGCCGTGCATCCGCCGCCGCTGATCTGGCGGGCCTGTTCACCTCGTTGCCGCTCGCGCTTGGCGTGGCGGTGGTTTGCGATCAGCCCGGCCAGTCGGCGGGGCGATAGCCGGACAGCAGCGCGGCCAAGTAGCGGGCGGCGAGCGGGTCAACCGGCTGCGCGCCGCTTTCCCAAAGCTGCACGATCCGGCGGCTGCGGCCAAGGTGATTGGCGAGGGTTTGCTGCGTCAGCCCGATGGACTGACGCGCTGCGGTGAAGTCGGAAGGGGTCATGCTGCAACCCGCCGTGCCGGGAATGTGGCGTTGCTAAAATCACGCTCATGGAAGGAAATTCCGTTGACGGGGAAAGTTGCAGAAGCGCCCTTTGCCTCCAAAATCGCGTGGCAAACGTCAGATTCGATCCGGGTCACAAGAAGCGTTTGGTCGGTCTCTGAAGATTCAAATTCAACGCCCATGGCGGTTTCGCCAACAAGGAAAAAACTGACAGGTAGGTAAACCTCCCAAGCTTTGGAATAGGTCTGCGCCGATGCATAGGCCTTGCTGACGCCCCGGAACGTCTGCGTGTATATCTTGTGCGCTTCCATGATCGTCACTCCCGTTTGCGTTTTCGTTCCTCATACATAGCGCAACCATTGCGCCTATGCAAGCGGAAAAGCGTAGCAGTTGCGCTTTTATTTCACATCCCAACCCCTGAAAGGATCACGATCATGTATGCCCACGTCAAATCCGCCTTCTCCAGCAAGATCAACTGGTATAAGCCATTGAGTCGCAAGGCTTATTGATGTAAAATGAAACGGCCCGGCAGGCGCGTCAACGCCACGTCCGGGCCTAACCAAAACGGATCACGGAAGGATCACGTCATGGCTCCCAAAGCCCTACCCTCACAAGAGGTTCTGCGTCAACTGCTCCGGTATGAACCGGAGACTGGAAACCTATTCTGGCTGCCGAGGGGGCCGGAAATGTTTGGAGACAAGCGGGCCTACAGCACATGGACGACCTGCCATTCGGGGAAGCGCGCGTTCTGCATCTTGGACGATACTGGATATCTGGTCGGACACGTCTGCCGGATTAAGGTTTCAGCCCACAGAGTTATCTGGGCGTTGGTCTATGGTGTCTGGCCGCCGAAGGATATTGACCACATCGACAATGACCGCACCAACAATCGGATCAATAACCTTCGCGCTGTGGACAGAAGCACCAACCATAAAAACAAAGGGATCGGCGCTAGAAACAAGTCATCAAGGGTCGGGGTCTTCAACTTGAAGAAAACCGGCAAATGGACGGCGCAAATCGGCTCGGGTGGAAAATTCTACAACCTCGGAACGTTTTCCACATTCGAAGATGCTGTCTCTGCCCGCGAGTTAGCTGAGGCAGAGCATGGGTTTCATCACAACATTCGTCACCGCTGAACCTACGGTCATCCTGAAAGGACGCCAAATGTACTCGCATATCAAATCCGCATGGCTGTCGAAAATTAACTGGGCCCAAGCCGTCGCCTTCCTCGCCATGCTGCTGACCATGTTCGGCGTTGATCTGGATGCCGAGACGCAGAACCAGATTCTCGCCGCCATCCTCGCCGTGTCGAACGTGGCCACATGGATCATGCGGACCTGGTTCACCACCACCATCACGCCCGCGTCCGAGAAGCTGGCCCAATGATCCGGCTGGCGGCAGCATTGCTGATCGTGCTGCTGGTCGTCGCGGCGGGCCAAGCGTGGGCAGCACCGCAATGCGCCGAGCGGTCGCTGGTGCTGGAGACGCTGGCCACCAAATACGGCGAGACGCGCCGCAGCATGGGTATCGCCGCCGACCAGACGGTGATGGAGTTGTTTGCCAGCGAGGCAACTGGATCGTGGACGCTGACCGTCACCCTGCCGACCGGGATGATGTGCCTCGTGGCCGTCGGACAGAACTTTGAGGCGACCAGCGAAACCCTGCCGCCGTCCGGTATCCCCGGCTAACCACCCCCCCCTTCACACACGTTCCCACCCGGCCAGCCGGGCTGAAAGGCATGTCGCCATGGCACTTCGACTTGGACTTGGCCACCTCCGATTGGGCGGGCGGCGCGGGATCGGTATCACCGATCTCATCGCCCCGGTCGTTACCAATGCCGATCTGGCCGTTTCCGTCTTCACCGTCTCGCTCAGCGAACCCGGAACCGGCTTCTATGTCTGGCGGACGAGCACAACGCCTGTGGCCGGGTCTGTTGCCAAGGCTGAGGCGCTGGCGGCAAGCCCGCCCCAAACGCTTACGCTGGTGGCTGGCGCTAATACAGGCACCCTCACCGGCCTGCCCACCGCCAGCGGCAACTGGTATCCGCACCTCGTCGGCCAGGATGCTACCGGAAACCTGGGGGCACTCACTGTCGCCAGCGCCAACCCGGAAGTGGTCTTGTCGGTTTGGGACCCTGATCTGCTGACGATTACTGCTGTGACGTTGGCGCCGGGCGATACCAGTCCGAGCGGGATTCACTTCAAGGCTGATGGCACCAAACTTTGGATTTCCTGCGATAACGCGAACACAATCCGGGAGTTTTCCGTATCGCCCGCATGGGATATTTCTACGGCGGCTTTTGTTTCCGCCTTTGCTGTTGGCACTCAGGACACCTCGCCCACCGATGTTGTCGTTTCGACCGATGGAACCAAACTGTTCGTTATCGGAAACCAGAACGACACCGTTTATATGTACACCATGTCAACGCCGTTCTTGTTGTCGTCGGCAAGTGCCGCCCCGACATCAACCTTTGTCTTGGGTGTCGAAACCCTGACGGGTCTGCAGTTCAGCGATGACGGGACCAAATTCTACACCAGCGGCTCGGCCAGCGACGATATCCGGCAATATAACATGTCGGTTGCGTGGGATATAACGACCGCCGTCCAAGGCACCAGCCTTTCCGTTGGCGGCCCTGTCGAGGGCGCTATGTCCGGCCTCTGTTTCGGCGACTCCGGCAACCGGCTTTATATCGTTGGTTCCGGTCAGGTCAAAATCAAGATGTACAACCTGTCTACGCCGTGGGTTGTCTCAACAGGTGTCATCAGCATCAAAGAGAAACTCATCTCGGGCGAAACGCTGTTGCCCACAGGCATCTTCTGGAAACCGACCGGCGACGTGCTGTTCATGGTCGATGACACCAATAACCTCATCAAAAGGTATATAACCTGATGCCAGTTACATACCATATCGCCGGTCGTTATCCGTCCGGGGCCGACTACGAGTCATATTCCGATGTGCAGACCGTGGCCATTCTGGCCTATGGCGCGTTCGTCCTGAATGGCAAGATTCTGGATATCTGCTACCAAAGCACCGGCACAATCACGATGGCCGCGCGGACCTACGATCCCGCCAAACCCCTGACAATCCGGGCCAAGAACGCAAGCTGCGGACTGAACTACGTCAATTACAGCGGGGCAGTTCACAACATCGAGTGGGTCGGGATGAACTTCAAGGTTCAGGACTGGCCGAGGGTGCAGGTGTCAGCCATCCGCGCGTCGTCTGGCGATTCCACCGGGCAGAACTTCACAAGCTGCTTCATGTTTCACGGTCACGGGGCCGGGCATGTTCCGATCAACCCGCTGACGAGTTACCCGGAACTGATCAAGGGCGCGGCAGGCGGAACCGCGACCACGACCAGCAGCAGAATCACGCTGAACTGGCAGGACGCGAACAATCTCTACATCGCTGCGACCGCGAAGAATGACGGGGCCGCCAATATCTATGTGAAATTCGGCGATAGCACGGTGGTCGCCACGGCCAGCGATACGCTGGTAATTCCTGGCGCAACCGCGCTGGTCAACAGCATAGATCCGCGCCCGACCCATGTTGCAGTCATCGCGGTCAGCGGGTCGCAGGCGATGGCAACCACGGCGGAAATCGGGATGGGCACCTATCTCGCGTCGACGTTCTCCGCCTCGGGCAGCGGGTCGATCAGCGGGAACCTCAGGGGCTGCATCTTTGACAGTCTGATGAACGCCGATGTTGGCATGACGGCCAGAGTCGTCATGGACTGCCTCGCTTTCGGCATTTATGCGGACATTGGCGGCGGGCGGTTCTACACAGACGGCATTCCGATGGTCTACGCCCGCAACAGGTTCCAGCGGGCCTTTGCCACCAGCTCCCATGCCGGAACGCCGCATTGCGACGGGTATCAACAGGCTGTCGGGGCCAACGTGCTGGACGGGCTGATCTGGGCCGCAAATCATTATTTTGGCACCCACCTTTCGGGCTTCCAAACCCTGTTCCTGTCGGACGAAACCGGCGCAGGCGGCTATCGGAATATCTTCGCGATTGCGAACATCGTGACCGGCAACAATGGCAACCAGATGCACTTTGCCGAAGGCCCCGGCAGCGGCAACGGCTTCTGCGCTGCCTTCGGAAACACGGTGGTCAATATCTGGGATAACGGCCTTACCTCAAACAACGTCAAGTTTTCCAATCCGGCTTCCAGATCGTCCTATATGGGGTATAATCTGGTGACCGGGTTGCAGGCGGAAAGCGAAGGACTTGGCGTCGAGTTCAATTCCGTGGTCACGACTGCCAATCTTCTGACCAAGATACCGCTCTATAACGATATGAAACTGGCGACATCGGCGGAACTGCTGCGCATTGCGGCGGCAACACCGGATAGCGCCGGGGCCGTCTGGGCGGATCAGTTCATCGACAATGTGACCACTGACCCTATGTCGGTTGTTCGTTGGAGCCTGCTGCCCGCGATGGTCGACTACATTCCGGTGACAGGCGTGGCGACTTCAACTGTCATCACCACGCCGCTTAAGAAGGTGCTGGGCTTTGCCAGCACTGCCACCGATCTGCCATTTGTGCCGAACGCGGGCGTTGAATGGGGAACCTTCAGCGACGAGGCCGGAACCGTCGCCGTGCGGGCGTTCGGCACGGGCACCGGCGTTGTGCGGCGCGGGCATACCTACCAGATGCGGGGGACCAGCCCGGCCACGGCGGCGACAGCCTTCACCATCGGCGCGATGATCAACGGCTATGCGGTGACGGCGAACTACACGACTATCTGAGACACTACCCAATAGGCTTGATCGACAGTTCGTCGGTCAAGCGCCGCTCCGGTGACATGCTGGACGCGCGGGCCTTTCCACCATGTCCGCCACCTCCAAAAGTTCGGTGGCGAGGGCGCGTAGATCATCTGCAGTGACAGTCAGAACAAAGTAATCGTCACAGCATTCCCTGATCCGAACACCGCGCGGACCCGTGACGATCCTGAAGACTCGCTCGCTGCGCAGCCTGTCCAGCATCGGCGCGGAGAACGCGGATTCTCCGTATTCCCGCGAGTCCGACCCATCGAGCGTAACCATCGCTGTCATCGTCCTATCCTTTCGGTTGGTGGGGTTGATTCTGCGGGACTGGACCAGAACAAGAACGGAACGGGAATCTTGCCCGCACTGTTGCCAGATGGCGACACCCCGGACAATGACGCGGCTAACCAATTGAAATCTAACGAGGCGGGTACCGGAATCGAACCGGTCTTCACGGATTTGCAATCAGGCGCGGGTCGCTGATTCCGTTGGATTCCAGTTGCCAGACTGACCGGACAAAGCCTGAACGACTCGTGAATGTTGCCACGCCTCTTTGCGGCATTTCCGCTTGTTCGGTTCATTGCTTCCGAATTCAACCGGGCGGCCGCCATCCCATCGCGTCCAGTAGAAGAACACGCCATCCTCATCAGCGATCCCTTCGACAGTGTAGCTAAGTGGCAGCCGCCACGTCGCAGGAAACGCCGGCTCAAATGCAACGAATGCATCGCCCATCACTTATCCCTCTTTCCCATTGCCTCGGTTGCCCGCGCCCTCTGTCTGGCAGCCCCCGCGTACTTCGTAATCATCGCCGTCGTCCGATGCCCCGTGACACTCATAATCAGTTCATCGCTGCAGCCCGCCGCGCCCAGTTCAGACGCCGCCGTGTAGCGCCACGAGTGCATGTCGAAGGCTTCCGCACCGATGGCCTTGCGCACCGCCAGCACCACCTCAGCGGCCCGCCTGTAGGTCGTGGGGCGGCCCTGTGCATCGGCGCAGATGGTTAGGCCAGATCGCCT
>JAYSSN010000431.1:0-2747 GCA_043720555.1 Rhodobacterales bacterium
ACAACGACGGCCAGCGCCAGCGTCAGCACCAGACGTTCGCGGTCCGGGTTGATGCCGGAGGCATGGGCGAGGTCTTCGTTCAGGGTCGCTGTCAGCAGGGCGGGCCAGCGCCATGTCAGCAGCGCCAGCACCAGCGCAGCCCCCCCCCAGATGAAGATCAGGTCAGCGCGGCTGACGGTCAGGATATCACCGAAAAGGTAAGCTTGCAGGTCCATCCGCACCGACGGGATGAACGAGACCGCGACCAGCCCCACGGCAAGTGCCGCATGCGCCAGCACCCCAAGCGTGGTGTCCATCGCCCAGCCCTTGGCGGCGAGGGTGGAGACAGTGGCCGCCATCGCCAGCGCCACGAACAGCGTGCCGAGCCCGACGGGCAGATCGGTGGCCAGCGCCATCGCCACGCCCAGAATGGCCGCATGCGCAGTGGCATCGCCGAAATAGGCCATCCGGCGCCAGATGACAAAACTGCCCAAGGGGCCGGTGGCAAGAGACAGACCGATCCCCGCGAGCGCGGCGCGGGTCAGGAAATCATCCAGCATGATCATGCTCGTGGTGATGGAGCCCGTGGTCATGGTCGTGGCTGTGATCGTGGTCATGCTGATACAGCGCCAGCGCGCCCTGCGTGCCAAGGCCAAAGAGGGCGCGGTATTCCGGCGCGTTGGACACCACACGCGGGGTGCCTTCGCAGCAGATGTGGCCGTTGAGGCAGATCACCCGGTCAGACGCCGCCATCACCACATGCAGATCGTGGCTGACCATCAGGATCGCCGCCCCGGTGTCCTGCCGCACTTCGGCGATCAGGCGGTAGAACGCGGCCTCGCCCGGTTGATCGAGGCCCTGCGTGGGTTCATCCAGCACCAGAAGCTGTGGTTCGGTCAGCAGCGCGCGGGCCAGCAGCACGCGCTGAAACTGGCCGCCGGACAGGTCGGCCATCTGGCGCCCTTCCACGCCCGGCAGACCCACGCGGGCCAGTGCGTCCGTCGCCTGTGCATCGGTGCAGCGGGCGGGCAGCGACAAGAAGCGCCGCACCGTGATGGGCAGGCTGCGGTCGATGGTCAGGCGTTGCGGGACATAACCGACGCGCAGCCCGGCCTGCCGCAGAACGCGGCCTGACGACGGTGGCAGGATACCCAGAAGGGCGCGCAGCAGTGTCGATTTCCCCGATCCGTTGGGGCCGAGAATCGTCACGATCTCTGCCGGCCGGATCGACAGAGTGATGCCCGTCAGGACATCCGCCTGGCCCAGCCGGACGCTCAGACCTTCGGCCGCGATCAGGGTCATGTCGGCGTCCCCTGGCAAAGCGGGCAGAGGCCCAGCGCCTCTACATCCGCGCGGTCGATGGTAAAGCCGAGTGTGCGGGCGGCGGCATCAAGTGCGCGGCGGACCGGCGTGGCCGGGGCTTCGGCCACCGCGTGGCAGATGCGGCAGATCAGGAACGCGGGGGTATGCGCCTCACCTGGGTGCAGGCAGGCGGTGAAGGCGTTCAGGCGGTTGATGCGATGGGCAAACCCCTGCTCCACAAGAAAATCCAATGCGCGATAGGCGACAGGGGGCTGGTTGCCAAAGCCTTCGGCGGCAAGACGTTGCAGCACGTCATAGGCCCCCATGGCGCGATGTTCTTCCAGCAGTATCTGAAGCACCCGGCGGCGGACGGGGGTCAGGCGCACGCCGGCGGTGGTCGCCATTGCATCCGCCCGCGCCAGAACATCGCGGCTGCAATGGTCATGGTCGTGCCGGGCAAAGGCAAGGGCGGGGGCCGCACAGGCCGTGCAGGCAGGATCGTGCGGATGGGTGTGTGCGGACATTTTCGGGCCTTGATTTGTTATACTATAACCTATCTGATGATGGCAGAGTTTCCAAGCGGGGCGTCAGAGTGCGTTATACTATAACTTTTGTGCTGGCGAGTCTTGTCGCGGCGGGGGCCGTCCGGGCCGAGGTGCCGCGCGTTCTGACCGATATTCCCCCGGTGCATGCGTTGGCGGCGCAGGTGATGGGCGATCTGGGCACGCCGGAAGTACTGCTGGAACCCGGGATGGGCGAGCATGATCTGCAACTGAAGCCCAGTCAGGCGGCAGGGTTGGGCGACACCGACCTTGTGGTCTGGATCGGGGCAGAGCTGACGCCAGCGCTCGACCGCGCGCTGGCGGGGGTGCCGGCCAACGTGACGCGGCTGGGGCTGCTGGCCGCGGACGGGACGATCACACAGGGCTACGCGGATGGCGATGGCATCGATCCGCATGCCTGGCTGAAGCCCGCCAATGCGGCGATCTGGGTGATGGTGATCGCGGGAGAGCTGGGCCGTCTGGACCCTGAAAATGCAGCGACCTATGCGGCCAATGCAACGGCAGCGGTCGCAGGAATTACGGCGCTGGATGGGCAGGTGGCGGCAATTCTGGCCCCGGTGCAGGATCTGCCGATTGTCGTGGCGCACGATGCCATCGGCTATTTCGCCAGCCACTACGATCTGACCATTGCCGGGACGATTGCGGCAGGTGATGCCACCACGCCGGGTGCGGCGCGGGTGGCAGACCTGCGCGCAATGGTGAAGGGCGGCGGCGCTGTCTGCATTTTTCCCGAGGTGGGCCGTGATGCGGCCATGGCGCTGCAGATCGTTGACGGCACCGCAACGAAAGTCGGCGGGGCGCTCGACCCGGTGGGTGCGGGCATCGGAGCAGGGCCGGGCATGTATGCCGCACTTCTGACGGGCATGGCACAGACCATTGCGGATTGTGCTGGCCAAGGCTGAC
>JAYSSN010000432.1:0-2739 GCA_043720555.1 Rhodobacterales bacterium
GCGCAGACGTTCCTCAAGGGCGCGCTTCCCGGTTTCCTGATCGGCTGCGGGGCGGCGGTGGCGACGGCGATTGCCATCGACCGCTCGCCCTTCCTGCAGCGGGGCCTGCTGCCGGTGGGCAACTTCGTCGCCGCACTGCCGATTGTGGGCTTGGCACCTATTCTGGTGATGTGGTTCGGGTTTGACTGGCAGTCGAAGGCGGCGGTCGTGGTGGTGATGGTGTTCTTTCCGGTGCTGGTGAACATGGTCGCGGGATTGCAGGCGTCCGAGCGGATGCAAGCTGATCTGATGGCGACCTGGGGGGCATCGTACTGGCAGACGCTCTTGAAACTGCGGCTGCCGGCGGCGATGCCGTTCCTGTTCAACGGGCTTAAAATTGCATCGACTCTGGCCCTGATCGGCGCAATTGTTGCCGAGTTTTTCGGCAGCCCGACCCGGGGAATGGGATTTCGCATCTCGACCGAGGTGGGGCGGCTTGGCCTCGACATGGTCTGGGCCGAGATTGCGGTGGCGGCTTTGGCGGGATCGCTGTTTTATGGGGCGATTGCGCTGATCGAACGGGGGGTGACGTTCTGGCACCCGTCGCAACGGATTTAACGATCCCCCGGCTTGCGGGGGACACAACTTGGAGGTTGAAACGCATGAAAAAGCTACTGACGGGGGCGATGTTTGCGCTGGCAGCGACGGCTGCGCAGGCGCAGGATGAGGTGACGCTGCAACTGAAATGGGTCACGCAGGCGCAGTTTGCGGGCTATTACGTGGCGCAGGCCAAGGGCTTTTACGAGGCCGAAGGGCTGAACGTCACCATTCTGCCGGGCGGGCCGGATATTGCGCCGACCCAGGTGATTGCCGGGGGTGGCGCGGATGTGGTGATCGACTGGATGCCGTCGGCTCTGGCCGCGCGCGAAAAGGGCTTGCCGCTGGTCAACATCGCGCAGCCTTTTGCGAGTTCGGGCATGATGCTGACCTGTCTGGCGGAAACCGGCATCAAGACGCCGGCCGATTTTGCGGACAAGACGCTGGGCGTGTGGTTCTTTGGCAACGAGTATCCGTTCCTCAGCTGGATGAGTTCGCTGGGCATCGCGACCGACGGATCGGCGGGCGGGGTGACGGTGCTGAAGCAGGGCTTCAACGTGGACCCGCTGTTGCAAAAGCAGGCAGCCTGCATTTCGACGATGACCTATAACGAATACTGGCAGGTCATTGATGCCGGTATCGCCGCCGAGGATCTGGTAACCTTCAAATATGAGGAGCAGGGGGTCGCCACGCTGGAGGACGGGCTGTACGTGCTCGAGGAAAATCTCGCGGACCCGGCGTTCGAGGACAAGATGGTGCGTTTTGTGCGCGCGTCGATGCAGGGCTGGAAATACGCAGAGGCCAACCCGGACGAAGCGGCGATGATCGTGCTGGAGAATGACGAAACCGGCGCGCAGACCGAAGAACATCAGAAGCGGATGATGGGCGAAGTGGCCAAGCTGACGGCCGGGTCCAACGGCGCGCTGGATGTGGCTGCGGCGGAACGCACGGTGGCCACCTTGCTGGCAGGCGGATCTGATCCGGTCATCTCGGCAGCACCGGTGGGCGCGTGGACCAGCGTCATCACCGACAAGGCGCTGGCCGAGTAATCTGGCGGCGGCACGATGGGGGCGCGGCCTGCGGGGCGCGCCCTTTTTCTTTGCGTTGGCGCGTGGCGGGGTTGTACAGGGTTTACGAATGGGGGCCGGATGACACCGCTGACGGGAACACGGTTGCGCGAACGCAGGTTGGCGTTGGGCCTGCGGCAGGGGCAGGTCGCAACGGATGCGGGTATTTCCGCGTCTTATCTGAACCTGATCGAATACAACCGGCGTGCGGTGGCGGGCGATGTGCTGGCACGGCTGGCGGGGGTGCTGGACCTTGATCCGGCGGCGCTGCGCGGCGAGGCCGAGGCGGGAATGGCGGACGAGTTGCGCGCGGCGGCGGCGGGCGTGGGGGCGGACAGCGCGCAGGCGCGGGAGTTTCTGGCGCGCTTTCCGGCCTGGGCCGAGGTGCTGGTGGCCCAGGCGGGGCGGGCGGCGGGGCTGGAACGCGCCGTGGCGGCGCTGAACGACCGGATCAACCATGACCCGCATCTGTCGGCCGCCTTGCACGAGGTGCTGTCGGCGGCGGCCTCGGTGCGGTCCACGGCTGGGATACTGGCCGAGACCGAGGATATCGATCCCGACTGGCGCGCGCGGTTTCATCGCAACCTGGCGGTGGACAGCGAGCGGCTGTCGCTGGGGGCCGAGGCGCTGGTGGCGTATCTGGATGCGTCGGGCCAGCCCGAGGCGCAGGGGATCACCACGCCCCAGGACGAGGTCGAGGGCTGGCTTGCCGCACGCGACTGGTATCTGGCGGACGCAGAGGCGGGGCAGGTGGACGCGGGCGGAATTGCGGCTCTGGCCTCGGACGCGGCGCGCAAGCTGGCGCAGGGCGTGGCCGAGCAGGCGGTGCGCGACGCCGCAGCCCTGCCACTGCAGGCGTTCCGGGCCGCGCTGGAGGAGGCGGGCCCGGACCCGGTGGCGCTGGCGCAGCGGTTCGGGGCGGATGTGATTGCGGTGTGTCGCCGGATCGCGGGACTGACGGGGGCCGGGCTGGTAATCTGCGATGCGGCCGGGGCGATCACCTATCGCCGTCCGGTGGCGGGGTTTGCCCTGCCGCGCGCGGGCGCCGGCTGTGCGCTGTGGCCGCTCTACGCGGCACTGGGCCGGCCGGTGTGGC
>JAYSSN010000433.1:0-20909 GCA_043720555.1 Rhodobacterales bacterium
TTGTCGGTGTGTTGTTATCCACAGCACTGCCTGATGGATCGCGCACCGGCGCCCCATCCGGACTGGAGCCCGCGCCTGACGCCTGATTGACCACTTCGCCCGCGTCGATATCGGCCTGGGTCAGAGTATAAATGGCGGTGAAAAGCGCCGTCTCATCGCGCCGCACATCGGCAATGCCTGCGGTGCCGCCGTAGGTGCCACCACCCGATACATAGACGGGCACGGGCAGCGGCCCCGCCCCCCGGAACCCGGTTTCCACAACGGAGATGTCGAACAGCGTCAGGTTGCCTTGGTTCGTCACCGCATAGGTGTAACTGATCGCGTCGCCGACATCGGCACGCCCGTCGGGTCCCGGATCGAACACCGCGGATTTGACGGTTGAAATCGCGGGCGCGTTGGGGAAACTCACCGTGGCGCCATCGTCCACGACCAGTGCGGCGGCCCCCGGCGGCGTGCCCCGCCCGGTTGCCGTGTTGTCCAACCCGCCCGAGTCGATCAGATCGACCGTCAGCGGGACGGTCACGGTATAGCTCCATGTCTCACCGACATCGAGCAGGCTGTTGATGTTGGCATCCCCCGTGCCAAAGACCGGCAGTGGCGCAGGCGTCACAAGATTGCCCGCGCCGTCGCGCATGACGTCTGTCAGGGCGGGTGCGGAAAGCGTCACGTTGCCGGTGTTGGCCAGCGTGATGTTGAAGATGACATCATCGCCAGCAACCGGATCGGCAGGCTGGCTGGCCGTATCGACGTCTTTCGTCACCGTCAGGGCGCCTGCGCGGTCCAGTGTCGTGGTCGTTGGATCATTGCCGGGGTCGCCGTCGCCATTGCCGTCACCGGGCAGCCCGTCATCCGACACATCGCTGATCGGGCCTTCGACGGGGTCGGTCACCGTCGCGGTCACGGTATTGGCCACGCCGCCCGCATCAATCGCCGCTTGGGTCAGATCAAACCGGGCGCTGTAGACCCACGTCTCGCTCACTTCCAGCAGGCCGTCGCCATCATCACCGCTGGCCAGCGTCGGGCCCGAGGTCAGGGTCAGCGCCCCCCCACCTTGCGCCGTCAGCGTATCCGCGAGCACGGGCGCGGGCAGCGTGACGTTGCCGGTATTGGCGACACGGATGCTGTAAACGACCGGATCGCCCGCTTGTGCTGGCGACTGCAGGCCCGCCAGATTTGCCGCCTTGACCACCACAATCGACGGCAGGCGCGGAAAGGTGATGACGGTGGCGTCGTCATCGCCGGGGGTGGCGCCTGACAGATCGCGGACGGGCTGGCCAGCGGGCGTTGTTCCCGCCGCTGTCGCCTGATTGGTCACGTTGCCACGGTCCACGTCGGCCTGCACCAGCGTGTAGGTCACGGCGAACGTGACCGCATCACCGGGGCGCAGGTCGGGCGTCAGGCCATTGCCACCGAGTGCAACGCCACCGCTGACATAGGCGGGTTGGGGTGTGGGGCCTGCCCCGGTGAACCCGGTTTCGGTCGGCACCACATCCAGCACTGTCGCATTGCCGGTGTTGGTGATGGTGTAACTGTAACTGATCGTGTCCCCGACGCTGGCGACATTGTCGCTGCCAATGGTGAACAGGGCCGTTTTCACAGCCGCGAGGCCCGGCTGCAGATCAAAGGTCGTGACGGTTGGATCATTGGCCGGATCGCCATCGCCATCACGATCAGTCGCACCGTCATCATCGTCCGAGGTATCGCTGACCGGAGCGCCGGACGGGTTGTTTGCATCGGCCACCACGCTGTTCGACAGCGCGCCGGAATCGAGCATGCCCTGCGTCAGGGTAAGCCGGGCGGTATAGGTCCAGACCTCGTCCACGTTCAGTTGCAGGTCGGTGTTGGTATCGCCGCCGACATAGTCCGGGCCAACGTCCAGATTGCGCGCGGTGCCGGTGGCATCGGTCAGCACATCGGTCAGCGCGGGGGCGGACAGCGTGATGCCGCCCGTGTTTGCGACGGTGATGGCGTAGGTGATCCGCTGGCCTGCCGTCGGCGGTGTGGTCAGTGCGGACAGGTCGGCCAGCTTCTGAATGTCCATCGCACCGGCAAGCTGCGCCACGGGCACCGAGAGGCCGACGCTCGCAGGCGGCACGGTCACGCCAGTCGGCCCCGTCGCCGCTGCCGTGACGGTGTTTTTCAACGGGGCCGCCACATCAACATCGGCCTGCGTCACGCGGTAGGCGGCGGTAAATGTCACCGCATCGCCGGGGGCCAGCGTGTCCCATGCACCATTCGCGGCGGCATCGGTGGAATCACGCGGGGGCGCCACATCATCAGACAGCGCGTCGCCCGCGATGGCCAGATCTGCGGTGCCCGCTGCACTGGTATGCGCATCGGTGGGCGTGACCGCCGTCAGCGTGACGTTGCCGGTATTGCGGAGGGTGTAGGTATAGACGATGTCATCGCCAACCTGCGCATCGGTCGTGATCGAGGCCGACTTTGCAACCGTCAGGCCCGGCGTGCGCACCGCGGGCACGGTTTCCGTTGCCGTGGCAGCCGGCCCCGCAACCGGCACGTCGGTCGAGGCGACGCTGGCCACATTGACGACGGCGCCCGCATCGACATCGGCCTGTGTCACCGTGTAGGTCGCGGTGCAGGCCAGCGCATTGCCGGGGGCAAGGCCACCCGACGGTGGCGCGTCACAGGTGACGGTGGCGATCTTGTCATCGGTCACGACGGGCGCGGCGGTCAGGGTAATGTTGCTCGTGTTGATGACCGCGTAGGTGTAATTGATAATATCGCCAGCGGCCGCAAAGTTCACCTCGGTCGCGGTTTTCGACAGGGTCAGCTCGCGGGTTTGCAGCGGGCCCGGAACCTGCAGTTGTCCGTCAGCGCCAACCGCTGCCGCACCGGCCGTGATGGGTTGCGCCTGCGCGCTTGCCGTATTGACAAAGCCGCCGGTTTCGCTGCCCGGCAGACCAAATACGGCATCCATGTCGGCCTGCGTTGTGGTGTAGGTAAAGGTGCAGCTGGTATCCGCGTCACCCGGCGCGAGGGAACCAACGGTGCAGCTTGCGGCGGGATCAAGGTCGTCGGTCACGGTGGACGCCGTCAGCGTCACATTGCCGGTGTTGCGGACGGTGACCACAAAGGTCAGCGTCTCACCGGGGCCACTGAAGGCGGGCGCGCTGCCCGGATCGGGCTGAAGGGCCTTTGTCACCGTGACGGCGGGGGCAATCGGTTGCAGCGGGTGGGTGGTCGATCCGCTGGCGCTGACCGGCGTGTCCAGCGGGCTGGTACCGGTCGCCATAGCCGTGTTCGCCAGCACCGGGCCGGTGGCGGACGCCGCATCCAGATCGGATTGCGTAACCACATAAGTGCCGGTGCACACCACCGTTTGCGTGGGCGCAAGCCGTGATCGCGTGCAGTTCAGCGTCGGGATCAGCGGATCGGTGACAGTGACCCCCAGAATGGTCTGGTTGCCGGTATTTTCCGTCGTGATCTGATACGTCAGCGTATCGCCAACGGCCGCAGGGTTCGGGCTGGCCGGGGTGACCGCCTTTGTCACCTGCAAGGCCGGGTCAGACTGCGCCGTGGCGGTTGCGGACGCTGCCGGGCTTTCGACCGGTATGGCCGGTCCGCCCGGCGCAAAGATGGTCGCGGCGGTTGCCGTGTTGGTCACGAACCCCCGGTCGAGATCGTCTTGCGTCACCACGTAGCTGGCCGTGCAGATCGCTTGCTGACCCGGATTGCCACCAGAGGCCGGATCGAACGAGGGGTCAGCGGCCGTCGGCTCCCAACAGCTCAGTGCGCCGATCTTGTCATCATGCACGACGACGGGCTGAACAAAGCCCGCGCCACCGGTGTTTGTCACGGTAAAGGCATATGCGACGGTATCGCCCGCTGACGCAAAGATCGCGCCCGCGGAAACCGATTTTGCGATCCCAAGTGCCGGGCTGCTGTCCACCGGGAAGGTGATCGAATCCGGGGTCGATGTCACCGGATTGCCGCCGAATGTCGCCAAGGCCCGGGCAGTATTGGTCGTTGAGCCGATGCTCAGGTCATTCACGCCAATGGTGTAGCTGGCCGTGCAATTGAAGGTCGCCTGCGGCGCAAGGGTCGCGGGCAGCGACGGGCAGGTGACCGTCGTAAGATTGTCGGTCACCGTGAACGTTGGCAAAAGCGAGACGTTGCCGGTGTTACGGACCTGATAGGCGTAATTCAGCACTTCGCCTGCGCTGAAGCTGCCCGGAACCGGGGCGGCCAGCGTCTTGGAAATGGCGATTGCGGGCGTTTGCAGTGCAGGAACGGCGGTACTTGCCGGAGCAGAGTCAACCCGAGCACCGCCAAAGACCGTCGATGCGGTGGCGGTGTTCACCACCTCGCCTGCGTCGAGTGCCGCTTGCGTCGCGGTCCACACTTGCGTGCAGGTCACGGATGCGCCGGGCGCAAGCGGGGCGGCCGCACAGGTCAGCGTGCCTGCGATCTGGTCATCGGCGACAGTAACCGGCGTGGTTGTCGTGACGTTGCCGGTGTTGGTGACGGTATAAAGATAGGTGACCGTATCGGTCACGTTATTGAAGCTGCTGGCCGACCCATCCGCCACGCGTTTGGTGATGCGCAGCGCCGGGATTTGTGTCGCCGTGACCGTTTCGGTCACGGGTGGCGAGGCAACCGGAACCGTGGACGGATCCCCGGGATTGCGCGGCACGACCTGCTGATCGGCGGATGCCGATGCCGTGTTGGCGACCGACCCCGCATCAAGATCAGCCTGGGTGATGCGGTAGCTGCCGGCACAGACAATCGTGCCGTTTACCGGAATGCCCGCCACCGGGGTTGGGGGGCAGGTCACCCTGGCAATGCGGTCGTCGGTCACCGTGACGGCCGCGGTCAGACTGATGTTGCCTGTGTTCGTGATGACATAATCATAGCTGATGATGTCGCCCACAGCGTCGAATGTGCCGGGTGTGCCGGTCTTTGCCACCGTCATCGCCGGGGTCTGAACGGGGCCAACCACACGCAGCTCGGCAAGACTATTGACCACGGCGCCACCCGGCGCACTGCTGGTCGCGGTCACCGTGACCTCGTTTGAATATCCCCCCGCATCGACATCGGCCTGCGTCATCCCGCGCGTCGCGCGCAGCGGCGAGGCGTCAGCGCAGGTGGTGGCCGTCGCACCAGGCGCAAGATCGGCCAGGGTACAGCTGAAGGGCATGGTCGGATCATTTACCACCACGTTCTGCAACGTCACATTGCCGGTGTTCTGCACGCTGAACGTGTAGGTCAGGCTATCGCCCAGATCAAAGCTGGTGGCCGATGATTGTTTGAACACCACAATCGCCGGTGCTGCCGCCGGGCCATCCACGACAGACGTCGCTGTAGCGGGGCCTGTCGCTGTCAGACCGGCAGGCGGCATGACGGTGATGCTGGCGGTGTTGGTGATCTGGCCCGCGTCTACATCGGCCTGCACGATCGTGTAACGGCCCGCGCAGCTGCTGTCGGCCAGCCCCGGCCCGAGGGTGGCAATCGTGCAGACAAGATCCGGGGTAAAGAATGCATCCGTCACGTTGATATTCGTCAGCGTGACATTGCCCGTGTTGCGCACCCGCAGCGTGAACGTCACCACGTCGCCCACGGCGGCAAATTGGCCATCCGCGACCTTGGTGAACTCGTACCGCGCCAGCCGGCCGGTCGCCGCAACCGTCACCTGATCGGTGCCGACCGGGGCATCGGGCGCCGTCGCTGCCGCCGCATTGATGATCCGCCCGGCGTCGAAATCGGCTTGGGTCGCGGTATAGCTGAACACGCAACTGGTGTTCGTTACAGTGGGTGCAACCGACGGGATGGTGCAGCGGAACGATGGAAAATTCGTATCCGTCACGACGGTGTTCAACAGGGTCTGTGTACCGGTATTGGTGACGCGGAAGGTGTAAGTGATCTGCTGGCCCACCCCGAAGGTCAGCCGATCTGCCACCTTGTCCAGCGTCAGCGATTTGATCGCATTTGCCGGGTTGACCGGTACGGTCGTGCTGTCCGAATCCGTGACTGATGCTCCGCCGCGCGTGGCCGCCGTCACCGTGGCGGTGTTGGCCACCTGTCCTGCGTCCACGTCGGCCTGGGTGATCGTATAGTTGCCCGTGCAGGCCTGCGTGTTGCCCGGCGCAAGGTTGGTCACGGCGCAGGACAGCCCCGGGATCATCGGGTCCGTCACAGCACCCGACGTCAGCGTGACATTACCGGTGTTTTGCACGGCGAAGCCGAAGGTGATGCTCTGCCCGACGATTGTAAAATCCGCAGGTCCGGTCTTTGTCACGCTGACACCCGGCGTGGCCGGAAATGTTACCGTGGCCGTCGCCTCGGGTGAGGTGAAGGTGCGCGTCTGCCCGCCCGAGGTGAAGGGAAAGCTGGCCGTCGCGCGGTTGACAAGCGTGCCTGCATCCACCTCGGCCTGGGTGGGAGTGATGGTGGCGGTGCAGGTAAAGCTGGTGTTGCGGTTGAACCGGGACGGCTGGTTTGAACAATCGACGCTGCCCGCGCGCGGGTCCGAGATCGTGATTGGCTGGGTCGCGCGGTTGATCCGCGAGTCGCCGTCATTCGTGACGGTGAATGTGTAGGTGATCGGCGTGGCCGTGGATGTGGCTGTGGTCGGGCTCGCCGCTTTGGTCAGGCTGACCGACTGGTTCTGGTTCGGGGCGATGGTCACGGCATCGCTGTTCGAAGTGGTCTGCCCGGTCGCAGTGGTACCCGCGCGGGCCGTGGCCACGTTGGTGACGACGCCTGCGTCTTCGTCCGCGGTCGTAAACGTGTAAACCCGCGTGCAGGTCACCGCCTCGCCGCGCGCCAGACCTGCCGTCTGGCAGGTGAAGGTGCCCGCGACATCGTCGATCACGTCAAGTGGACCGGGCAGCGCCACATTGCCGGTATTGGTCACGAGATAGCTGTAGGTCACTGTCAGCCCGGCCTGAAAGTCTGGCGCAGTGATGGTGGGTGCCGTCTTGTCCATGCTCATGGACCGGGTCTGCACGGCGGGCACGGTCACGCTGTCGGAGGGGGCGTTGATCACGGCGTTGGTCCCGGCGGACCGGGCGGTTGCGGCCGCAGTGTTTACCACCTGACCCGCCTCGAGATCGGCTTGCGTCGTTGTGTAGCTGCCGGTGCACACTGCCGTAGCCCCCGGTGCGACCGTGGCCGGGCACGTGATCGCGGTGATCAGCGGATCATTGACCGCCAGCGTGTTCAGGGTGACGTTGCCTGTGTTGGTGAAGGCAAATTCATAAGCGATCACAGCGCCCACGGCATTGAAAGAGGTCGGCGATGCCGCCGCCAGCCGCTTGTCAAAGGTCATCGCCGGGCTGCGGGTGGCCGGTACGGTTTCGGTATCGGTTGCGGTTCCCGTCGCCCCGCCCGCCGTGATGCTGGCGCTGGCCGTGTTGACAACCGACCCTGCATCGATATCGGACTGCGTTACGGTGTAATTCGCCGTGCAGATGACGCTCGCCCCCGGTGCAACCGTGCCTGCCGGGCAGCTGACGCCTGCGGGGATCAGCGGATCGGTGACGGTGGGCGGGGCGGGCCATGTCAGGTTGCCCGTGTTGCGCATGGTAAAGCGGTATGGGATCACATCGCCCGCCTTGGTGACGGGTGTCAGTTGTGCAGCCTTGTCCAGTGTCAGGGTCACGACGCTGGCCGGACCGGGCAGGGCTACGCTGTCGTTCACAGCCGCCAGTGCGCCAAGCGGTGAGCGCGCGTTCACCGTGGCGGTGTTGGACAGTTGCGTGCCGCTGGTGGCCCAGCCATCGACGTTGGCCTGGGTGACGGTATAGCTCGCCGCGCAACTGGCGATGGCCTGGGGCGCAAGCGATGCTGTCGTGCACGACAGCCCCGGAACCCGCGGATCGGTCACCACGACATTGGTCAGCGTCGCGTTGCCGGTGTTCTGCACGCTGAACGTGTAGGGCACCGTTGTGCCTGCATTGCCAAACGCGGTCAGCACCGTTGCCTTGTCCAGCGTGACCGACGGGGTCAGTGCCGGCCCCGTGATCGTCACTGACGCGGTCCGCGTCCCCAGTGTGCCGAAATCCGGCGTGCCCTTCGCGACCGCCACGTTGGTCAGGCTGCGGTTGTCGATATCGGCCTGCGTGATCGTATAACTGGCGGTACAGATCGCCTTGTTCGGCGTCTGGCCAAAGTTGACGTCAAGCAGCGTTGTCGGCGTACAACTGACCGTCCCGATCTTGTCATCCTGCAGGGTGATGTCGCGGATCGGCACCGACCCGATATTCGTGATCTCGTAGCGATAGTTTATCACCTGCCCGACCGTCGCATAGGTCGTGACCGTGGCAGGATCGGTGGCCTTGGTCAGCTCATACCCCGGTGCCACCGTCACGATATCACCGTTGGTCAGCGTCGGACCGACACGGAAATCCCAATAGTTGTCGGCCGGGTCGCGGTCATAAACCTGCGAAAGCGTGCGGCCAGTGGACAGGATATTGGACAAAAGTGCGGTGTTGGTGCTGCTGAACCAGCCGGTGTTGAAGGTGTTATTGGTAAAGCCGGTCGAAAAACCATTGCTCACTGTGCCGGCGGTATTCGTCCGCTCGGTCGTAACACCCGACATGCTGGAGATATCAAAACCGTTCAGCCGCAGGGTAATATCGTTCAGATCGAATTCGCCCGGTCCGGTATCACCGTCCAAGATCGAGAACCGCACGAACACCTGCGCAATGGAGCCGCCGAAATAGGTGGCACAACTTGATGCGCCGCAATCAAGGGCAATCGGATTGTTGATCGTGAACGGGTTGCCGCGAAAGGCTGCCGGGTTGCCGGTGTTGGAATAGCCCTGAAACGCGCCGGTGGGATCAGAGAACTGATAGTAGGTGTTGCCATTCGCCCCGATCATGACGATCGCCACACCGCCCGCTTCGGGATAGCCCACAGGCAGACGCAACGCGGTGCCGGGCACATTCATGGTGTAATTGGTGGCCTGCGCCTGCATCGGCAACAGTAATCCAACCAAAAGCCCGCTCAGGACAATTGACCATGCAACCCATACTCGTACGCAGCGTTTCAACACCGACTAACCCACCAAAAAGCGCATTGGAATTCGACGTGTTACGCCTGCGCAGTTTTCCCACGCGTTGGAGCCGAGATTAGGGGGTTAGGCAGTCGGGGGGCAAGCAGGAATTTGCCGCGTTCCCCGCCAGGTCCATGTATCCAAAGCGCCGGAAAACCGGCCCTCCGGCCATCGGCCTATTCTGCGGCGTGGCGGGCCGGTCGACCGGGTTGTTCTGCAAGCTTGCCTTCCAGCCGGGTGATTCGCTCGCGCAGGCTCGCATTATCGCCCCCTACCCGGTTGATCCGGGCGGCCAGTTCGGCAGCCTCGGGCGCTTCGGGTTCTTCTTCCTTCTTGCCGACAAAGCGGCTGAACATCCACTCCAGGATGCGCGACAGATCATCCATGATAAGATAGAACGACGGCACCACCACCAGGCTCAGCACGGTGGACACGATGATGCCCCCGATCACGGCAATCGCCATCGGGGACCGGAACGACCCGCCCTCGCCCACGCCCAGCGCCGATGGCAGCATCCCCGCCGACATGGCAATGGATGTCATCACGATGGGTCGCGCGCGTTTGTGCCCGGCTTCGATCAGCGATGTCAGGCGGTCCATCCCGGCTTTGCGCATGTCGATGGCAAAGTCTACCAGCAGGATCGCGTTCTTGGTCACGATCCCCATCAGCATCAGGATGCCGATCAGCACCGGCATCGACAGCGCGTTGTTGGTGATGATCAGCGCCGCTGCCACCCCGCCGATGGCCAACGGCAGCGACAGCAGGATCGTGAACGGCTGGATGACCGACCGGAACAGCAGGATCAGCACCATCAGCACCAGCATCAGGCCAAGGATCATGGCACTGACAAAGCTGGCCATCAGTTCCTGCTGAATCTCGGCATCGCCCGACTCTGCCACCCGCACCGTCGCGGGCAATTCGACCGATGCGACGATTTCGTTGAAACGTTCCGTCGCCGTGTTCAACGCCACGCCAACCGGCAGGTTCGCCCCGATGGTCGCCAGACGTTCGCGGTTCAGGCGCTCAACCGTGCTCGGCCCATCGGCCAGCTCGATATCGGCCACCGCCAGCAGGGGCACCGTGCCGCCGCGCGCCGTGGTCAGCCGCAGCGCGCCGATCCGGCTCAGATCCTGACGCGCGGCATCGTTCAGGCGCACCCGCACCGGGATCAGGCGGTTATCGATCGACAGCTTGGCCAGACCTGCGTCAATGTCACCGATGGTGGCCACACGCACGACGCCCGCAATCTGCTGGGTGGTGATGCCCAGTCGGGCCGCCTCTTCCAGCCGCGGGGTGATCTGGATTTCCGGGCGCGGCAAAGCGCCCTCGGTGGACACGGCGGCGAGCAGCGGCTCACCCGACAGCGCCTCTTCCAGACGCTGAACGGCGATGTTCAGGTCCGCCTCGTTGTCCGACAGGATGGAAAAGCTGATATCGCGTGCGCCCCGGTCGTTCAGTTTGGAAATCCGCACATCCGGGATAGTTGCAAGGTTCTCGAAAATCTCGACCTCGATCTCGGCCTGCGGGCGGATGCGGCCATGCGCGGAGGCAACGGGCAGGTAGGGCCCGATCACCGGCAGGTGCTGCCCCACATCCGACAGCTTGCGCGCGAACCCCGCATCGAGCGTGTCAAGGATCACCGTGATGCCCGCCCGCCGCACATCGACAACCCCTGTGGGCGAAGATCCGCCCAGCACGGACACGCCTTTGACGCCATCAATGCCGGCAATCGCCTGACGAATGGCCTCGGTGGTGCGGTCCGTCTCGTCCAGCGTCGATCCCGGCGGCAGTTCAATGGACAACGGCACGCGACTGACATCTTCGGGCGGGATAAAGCTGCCCGGAACGCCCGACAGCGCGAACACCGAAATGACCACCAACATGATCGCCACAACCATCGTGATGTAATAGTTGCCAAAGTTGACGGGCAGGCCCGGCACTTTCCAGCTTTTCGTCGAATTGCGGATCAGCCACAGATAGCCGCGCATGAACGGGCCATCGGCCTGCTCATGATCGGCGCCATCTTTGGATCGCATCAGATAAGCCGCCATCATCGGCGTGATCAGGCGCGCCACGAGCAGCGAGAACAGCACGGCAATTGCAACGGTCATCCCGAATTGTCGGAAATACTGCCCCGGAATGCCGGGCATGAACGACACCGGCACAAAGACCGCCACAATGGTCAACGTGGTTGCAATCACGGCCAGCCCGATTTCATCGGCCGCCTCTATCGCTGCCCGGTATGGCGTTTTGCCCATGCGTATATGCCGCGCGATATTCTCGATCTCGACAATCGCGTCATCAACCAGAATGCCGGTCGCCAACGTCAGCGCCAGGAACGACACAAGGTTCAGCGAAAACCCCAGCATATCCATCGCCCAGAATGTGGGGATCGCCGACAGCGGCAGCGCCACTGCGGAAATCAGCGTGGCACGCCAGTTTTTCAGAAACGCCAGCACCACCAGAACGGCCAGAACGGCACCTTCGACCAGCGTGGCAAGGGCCGCTTCATAGTTGCCTTCGGTGTAATATACCGTGCCATCAATCAGGTTGATCTGCACCTCGGGGTGCGCGGCCGTGATCTCGTCCAACGCCTCGTTCGTGACTTCAGACACGCTGATTTCGGATGCACCCTTCGCGCGGAAGACTGCAAAGGTCACGACCTGTTCACCGTTAAACCGGCTGAACGAGCGTAGCTCCTGAAAGGTGTCGGTAACGGTGCCGATGTCTTCGAGGCGCACGATGCGGCCCGATGGCAGTGCGATGGTCGCACGCGAAAGTTTTTCAACCGTATCCTGATCGCCCAGTGTCCGGATCGCCTGTTCGCCGGTGCCCATATCCAGACGGCCCGCGCCGACATCGGTGTTGGTCTGGCCCAGTTGCTGGCTGACGGCCTGCGCCGTGATGCCAAGACTATCCAGTTTGACCGGATCAAGCTGGATCAGGATTTCGCGGTCCGCCCCGCCAAAGCGGTCAACGCGCCCGATTCCGGGGCGGCCTTGCAAGGCGCGGGTGATCTTGTCGTCGACAAACCAGCTCAGCTCTTCGATGGTCATGTTCGGGGATAACACCCCAAAGGTCATGATCGCCTGACCTTCCACATCGATCCGCGTCACAATTGGTGCTTCGATCTCGCCGGGCAGGTCACCGCGGATCTGGTCGATCCCATCCTTCACGTCCTGCACGGCCTTGTCGGTCGGCACCTCCATGGAAAACTCGATTACCGTGGTGGACACCCCATCGGTGACCGATGAATTGACGTTCTTCACCCCGGTGATCCCTGCCACCGCATCTTCAATTTGCTTGGTGACCTGACTTTCCATCTCGGCCGGGGCGGCGCCCGACTGCGCGACCGTGACCGCCACCAGCGGGACATCGATATTGGGAAAACGGGTGATCGGCAGCGCGAAAAACGCCTGCATCCCCAGCACCATCAGCAAAAAGAATGCCAGCAACGGCGCTACCGGGTTACGGATCGACCAGGCTGAAAAATTCATAATGCGTCTCCGTCAATTGGAAGCGGCGGGAACCGGATTGATCCGGTCACCATCGCGCACAAAGGCCCCGGCCTTGGTGACGACCGTATCGCCCAGCGCAAGACCTTCAATGATCTCAACGAATAACCCGTCACGAATACCGGTTTTCACCTCAATCCGGCTGACCGTTCCATCTGTGACCTTCATCACCGTGGGAACGCCATTGGTCGCGCCAACCGCCGTCACCGGCACCACCAACGCGTCGCGCTCCGCCGCAATCACCTCGGCTTCGGCGAACATGCCGGACCGCACCTTGCTGTCATCGTCAATCGTCACCCGCACCCGGCCAAGCCGCGTCGCAGTGTCAATCGTCGGCTCTACCAGCCGGACCGATCCTGTCAACGGATCTGACATCCCGACAAGGTGCAGCCGTGCAGGCTGACCTTCACCCAGACGCATCAGGTCAACCTCGGCCACGTCGCCGCGCAGCTCCAGTGCGTTGTCCTTGATGATGACGAACATCGGATCGCCCGCCGCCGTGGCAATGCTGCCCAGCTTTGCGTTGCGTTCGACGATTTCGCCCGCGACCGGTGCCACCACCTGGGTACGTGTCACGCTGAGCTCCACATTGGCCATCTGCGCCTCGACCAGCGCCATTTGCGCGCGTGCAGCCTCCAGCGACTGGGCCGCAACCGTCACGCGCGCGGTTGCCGATATTGCATTCGCCGCGGCCGTATCGGCCGCCGCCTGTGAGGCCGTGCCCTGTTCGCGCAGGGCCGCTGTGCGTGCGTTCACGCGCACCGCCTCATCGGCCGCACTTCTCGCTTCCAGCAGTTGGGCTTCGGCCTGCGCAATCGTCGCGCGCGCCGATGCCAGCGATGCATTATTCTCGCTTTTCTGCAATTCCAGCGTCGTTGTGGACAGCGTGGCCAGAACCTGCCCCGCCTGCACCGTATCGCCGATATCCACCAACAGCGATTCGATCGGCTGGCCTTCGATCAACGGCGCGACCTGCACCTGTTCGACCGGCCCGATCAACCCCGAGACCAGCACGCGGTCGCGCAAAAGTTGTGTGGTCACGGCGGATACGGTGATCGCAGGCAACACCGGCGCGGCCGCATCGGCAGGCACGGCCTCGGATGCGGCCGCGGTTTGTGCCATCACCGGCGAGACGGCCCCCAACGCCAGTGTTGCCGTCATGACGAGGGTGAGGATATCAGCGCGCATCGGTTTGGCCTTTTGTCATATCCGCAATCTCGTCCAGCGTTCTGTCAATTGTACGCAGCACCAGCGTCATCAGTTCAGAATCTCCGGCACATCGATCTGTGGCCTCAATCGCGGCGGCCTTTACCATCATCACCAGAAACCGCGCCTGGGCGCTGAAACGGGCCTCGGCCACATCTTGCGGCAGCCCGGTCACGCGCGAAAAGACCGTGCACAGATACCCGATGATGCCCGTTTCCATCTTTTGCGCAATTGCAGCAATTTCCGGCTTTCGCAGTGCCGCTGCCGTAATTTCTGCCCACATGCGCCCATCATCAGCGCAGCCCCCATCACCCGAGATGCGCAAACGGATCATCTTGCGCAGGCTATGCATCGGGTCGGCCGAATTCAGGATCTGGGCGAAATCCTGCTCCACCTCTGCCATGTCGGCAGTGATAAGCGCCTCGACCATCGCGGCTTTCGATGGGAAATAGCGATAAAAGTTGCCAACACTCATACCAGCGCTGCGGGCAAGATCCTGCATGGAGGCGCCGTCAAAGCCTTTTTCGGCAAAGGTGGTACGGGCGCTGCCCAGAATTTCGGCAATGCGCATCTCTTGCGCGGGGATCGGTGCAGTCATGTGATGATTCCAGCGTTGCATGGCAGCAAGAATGAACGTTCATTCATTTATTTACGCTCCGTATGGCAAACGTCAAGTGTCGGAATGTTTCAGGGCCGCAGAAATCCGCTTTCGCCACGGCTGCCAATCGTGCCGGGGGGACGACGTGGGCCGGATCGCATGCCTGGTTTGGCCCTTGCGTTGCGGACCAAGTCGCACCATTGTTTTGTGATCTGATACCATGTTTTTGCATCGTTAAAGGGAACACTTATGAACAATGAATTTGATCCGGGCAGCCTGATCGGCGGCAACGCCGTCTGGCTGGCAATCGCCGCTTTCATCATTCTGTGCATCTTTCTTGGCGTGCGGATCGTGCCGCAGTCCGAAAAGCATGTGGTCGAACGGTTTGGACGTCTGCGGTCGGTGCTGGGGCCGGGTCTGAACTTTGTCGTGCCCTTCCTTGACCGCATCGCCCACAAGGTCAGCATTCTGGAACGCCAGTTGCCGACAGCCCATCAGGACGCCATCACCACAGATAACGTGCTGGTCAAGGTCGAAACGTCGGTCTTCTACCGCATCACCGAGCCGGAAAAGACCGTGTATCGCATCCGCGATGTGGATGCGGCGATTGCAACAACCGTGGCCGGTATCGTGCGCAGCGAGATCGGCAAGATGGAACTGGATCATCTGCAATCCAACCGGGCCGAGGTCGCGACAAATATTCGCGAACAGGTGCGCCTGCTGGTCGATGACTGGGGCATCGAAGTGACGCGCGCCGAGATTCTGGACGTCAATCTGGATGACGCGACCCGCACCGCGATGTTGCAACAGCTGAACGCCGAACGTGCCCGGCGTGCGCAAGTGACCGAGGCCGAAGGTAAAAAGCGTTCGGTCGAACTGAACGCCGACGCCGAACTTTATGCCGCCGAACAAGAGGCCAAGGCCCGCCGCGTGCTGGCCGATGCCGAAGCCTATGCAACAACCACCATTGCTGTCGCGATCAAGGAAAACGGCATCGAGGCCGCGCAGTATCAGGTCGCCCTGAAACAGGTCGAGGCGCTGACGGCCGTCGGTCAGGGCGCCGGCAAGCAAACGATCATCGTTCCGGCCCACGCGCTTGAGGCGTTCGGAAATGCGTTCAACATGCTGAAAGGGCGCGGCTGATGTGGACCACGTGGTGGATCTGGATTGTCGGCGGCTTTGCCCTTGGCGTGCTTGAAATCATCATTCCGGGTTATGTGTTTCTGGGCTTCGCGGTTGGAGCGGTTGTCACCGGCGGTCTGATCGGCATCGGCATCCTGGGTCAAAGCCTGCCGGTCGCCATCCTGATCTTCGCACTTGCATCGCTGGCGGGATGGTATGTCCTGCGCGCCACGCTGGGCAAGCACGAAGGACAGGTCAAGCTCTGGGATAAGGACGTGAATGACTGATACCGGCTTTGTTGCACAAATCGGCTGAGGGAATTCATCTTGTGAATCCAGCGTGATAGCTGGGGTGGATGAGCAAACCGAACACGCCGACCGACAAGACCCTGAACTGGCCCGCCTGTAACAGGGTGCTCAAGCGCCCTGGGTCACTGTGGACCAGTCGCGGTTTTTTTCCGGTTTTTTGAGAGCAATACTCGCCATCAAGGAGACTGGATATGGCAGCTTCGCAGTCGCCCTCTGCGAAGGCGAGATCACCGGCATTGGTAGGGTCTGGGCCGATGGCAAGGCGATGGACCTGACGGGGGTCACTTGGAGCGGGTATCCGGGCGACGAGGTGCAGGCCCCCGATCCGTTCATCACTGCGAAGATGGGAGCAGCCAGCACCCCGGCCTACCGCGGCACTGCCTATGTGGTGTTCGAAGAACTGAACCGCAGCGCCTTCGGCAACCGCCTGCCACAGATCAGTTTCGAGGTGTTCCGCCCATTGGCCGATCCCGACACTGCCGAGGGGCTGATCAAAGCCGTGACAATGATCCCGGCCTCGGGTGAGTTCACCTATGCCACCGCCCCGGTCAAGAAATCCACCGGCGCAGGTGGGACGACCGTGGCCGAGAACCTGAACGCAATTTCCGACACTGCCGACATCGTCGTGGCGCTGGACCGGCTGCAGTCTCTCGCTCCGGCGGTGGAAAGCGTCAGCCTGGTAGTGGCTTGGTTCGGCGATGATCTGCGCGCCGGAAACTGCAAGGTGCGTCCTGGCGTGGAGGTCGACACCAAATCGACGACACCCGCGGCTTGGGTGGTGAACGGCGTCAGCCGTGCGAGTGCGTTTCTGGTCAGTCGCGACGCCGAGGACCGTCCGGTCTATGGCGGCACGCCTAGGCGGCCTTTGCTACGACTTTATTCGCATCAGCACGCGTCCGGTATCGGCCGATCATCTCTCCGGCCTCGTTGTCGTCCACGGCGAACACACGGTACATGTTCCAGCTTTTGTCTGAGTTCGGCTTGAGCTGAAACACGCGGCCGTTCTTGCGGCAATAAAAGCACTTTGAACCTTTGATCTGTGTCCAAGGGCAGTCGCCGTAGGACAGCAAGCGTCGTTCGCGCTCCAACCTCGCTGCTTCAAGCCGATTTTCTTCCTCTTTGCGCCGCGCGTCCTGCAAGCGCTGCCATTGCGCCGCAACATACTCAGACAGCCTGCCGATGATGGCGGGCATCTCGGTGCCTGCGGATTTTTCGGCTTGATAGATCTCGAGGCACTCTGCCTGCAGGTCTGGTTCGGGTGATGCGATGTATTCGACCTCAATCAGATGCCGCATGCGCTGCTCAAGATCTGTCATTGTCAGTGGCTGCCCGGGCAAGGTGTTCAAGAAAGCCAGCATGTCGTCATTTGGTATCCAGCAGTCCAAAGCTGAGGAAATGACAGTGTCGCGCGGACCTTCCCACTTGCGCCAGACAGACCCGTCAGAATCGAGGGACTTGACGATCTGCAAGGCAAGCTTCGTCAGAAAATGCGGATCACGAATGTGACGGAGGGAGGGGCTGCGAACATGATCAGCCAAAAGACGATGAACGTTCGAAGTGCGCTGATCCATGTACATGTGGCACCAAAGATGGAAATGGCCGAGGGAATTCGGATGAACGAGTTCAATGCCATTTTTAGCCAGTGATGGCTTCCGATCAAGCCGGCCAGTTGTTCCAAGGCCTCGTGCGGAGAATAGCTGCGCCAATCTCCGCATCACTTGCGGCGTTAAGTCTTGCGGATGCAGCGAATGAGCTGCATATTCACCGCATCTGGCGCGGAGTTTACGATGTACATCTGGGAGAGGCCGGACTGGCCGACACTGACCTGGCGCGATGGCAGCATCGCGACACCGCTGGCGGCGGTGCGGCACGATCAGGGCCGCCTGATTGGCCGGATGGAATCCCTAGGGTTCAAGCTGCGCGAGGAAGCGGTGCTGCAGACACTCACACAGGATGTGCTCAAGACCAGCGAAATCGAAGGCGAGGCGCTGGACGCCACACAGGTCCGGTCATCGCTTGCACGGCGCCTTGGCATCGATATCGGCGCCCTGCCCCCGACCGACCGCAACGTTGAGGGCATCGTCGAGGTGATGCTGGATGCGACCCGGAACTACACCGCACCCTTGACGGCGGAGCGTCTGTTCGGCTGGCATGCCGCGCTGTTCCCCACCGGGCGCAGCGGCATGACACGCATTCGCGTCGGGGATTGGCGCGACGACAGTTCGGGGCCCATGCAGGTGGTGTCGGGACCGGTCGGGCGAGAGCGTGTGCATTTCGCGGCCCCTCCGGCCGACAGGGTCGCCGCGGAGATGGACGTCTTCCTTACATGGTTCAACGCTCCTCTGGCCACCGATCCGGTGCTAAAGGCGGCTTTGGCGCATCTGTGGTTCGTGACCATCCACCCGTTCGAGGATGGCAACGGCCGCATCGCCCGCGCCATCGCTGATCTGGCTCTTGCGCGATCCGAGGCCAGCACGCAGCGGTTTTACAGCATGTCGGCGCAGATCCGGATCGAGCGGTCAGACTATTATGATGAGCTGGAGCGCACCCAGAAGGGCCCGACGGACGTGACGGATTGGCTGACCTGGTTCCTTGCCTGCCTTGGCCGGGCAATTCATGGTGCCGATGGTGTCCTGGCAGCAGTCATCTCCAAAGCCCAGTTCTGGGAACGCGCTGCCGCGCTGGCGCTGAACGAACGCCAGATCAAGATCCTGAACCGACTGCTTGACGGTTTTGAGGGCAAGATGACATCGTCCAAGTGGGCGACCATAGCGAAGTGCTCACAAGACACCGCGAACCGCGATATCGCGGCGTTGCTGGATCTGGGGCTTCTTCGCAAAGGGGAAGCTGGTGGCCGCAGCACGCATTACGAACTCACCCTGTGAGCGTCACTGCGCGCACATTGCCTTGATCGCGCATCCCAAGACCGAGGAGGCCTACAAGTTCTACGCTGCGACCGGCGCGCAGCCCTTGCGCCAGGACGTGCGGCGCAACTTCCCCTTCGCAGGCATCGTGTTCGAGGAATACGCGGGAACGGTCACCCTTTCGACAAAGACCCCCGAACGGCTGGTTCCGGCGAACGAAGGCATCGCCTTCCCGCTGGGCACGATGGACACCTTCACGACCTATGGCGGCCCGGCCAACCTGCTGGAAGCGGCAAACACCCTTGGTCTGCCGGTCTACGCCCGCCAGCATCTCGACGAGAAAGGCCGCTGGATCGACCTCATGACCGAGGCCTCGATCCTGCCGGTGAACAAGCG
The DNA here is from genome assembly GCA_043720555.1 of Rhodobacterales bacterium. GTDB lineage: Bacteria > Pseudomonadota > Alphaproteobacteria > Rhodobacterales > Rhodobacteraceae > JAAFHS01. Next base: position 19,026 of record JAYSSN010000433.1, read on the forward strand.
GCCGCGTATCGCGATCCGCATCCACACTTCGAACTGACGGCCCCGACATGAACGCCTTCGCTGCCGCCATGGACCGGATCTATGCCAACCCCTCCATGGCGGCGGCCGCTGTCTGGATTTCTGCCACAACGTCGGAGGAACGCCCCATCCGCATCATCCGTCGCGCCCCGGACCGCATCACAGAGTTTGGGGCCGCGCGTTTTGTCAGCGACACCATGCTGGTGGATGTGCGCCTGTCCGACCTGCCCGATCCCCGCCCCGGCGATCTGATCATGATCGGCACGGACAGCTTCACCATACAGGGCGAACCGGTGCGTGACCGCGAACGCCTGATCTGGACACTGGACCTGCGCCCATCATGAAGCTGAAAATCGCCTTCCATCCGGACCTCGTCGCCCTGATGCAGGCCGAAATCGCCGCCGGTGAAAAGGCGGTGTCCGCCGCTATGCGCGAAGCTGGCACCTCCCTGAAATCCGCCTGGCGTGGCCAGATCACCGGCGCTGGCCTCGGCACCCGGCTCGGCAACTCCATCCGCCTCGCCAGCTTCCCCAAATCCGGCGATAGCCTGAACGCGGCGGCGCTGGTCTGGTCCAACGCACCTGTGATCATCGGCGCGCATGACACCGGCCCGTTGATCCGGTCCAAGGACGGGATTTGGCTGGCGATCCCCACTCCGGCAGCCGGGAAAAGCACCAAGGGTGGCCGGATCACTCCCGGCGAATGGGAACGTCGCACCGGCCTACGCCTGCGGTTCATCTACCGCCGCAGAGGGCCAAGCCTGCTGGTGGCCGAGGGGCGGATGAATTCCAAAGGCCGCGCCGTAGCGTCAAAATCGAAAACCGGGCGCGGTGTGGCGACCGTGCCGATCTTCCTGCTGGTGCCGCAGGTCAAGCTGCGCAAGCGGCTGGATCTGGCGCGGGATGCCGAGCGGGCTGTGGACGGCGTGCCGCGGATGATCGTGGCAAAGTGGGTGGAAGCAAGAAACTGACCCTTGGAAGGGCTGTCTACGTCAGGTTGCCACCCAAGATGCAGGAAGACTTTTGATGTCGTCTGTTGGCGCGTTCCATGTCGTCGACATCAGTCTGGGCAGAAAGAGCCGAATACCTCCCCGCGAACGTCGGCTCCGACTTCATTTCTGGCCGAAACCACTCTGCATGAAGAACGGCAAGTCAGGCTGCCATGACGCGATCCCTGTGGCATCGGATGGGTCGATGCCGGTGTCCTGGATATCCTCGACCAGGAAGGATGCGCGGTGGCAACGCAAGGCGTGCGCCGCATCAATCTTGTCCACCGGGGCGCGGGTCACACCAATGACCGCCGCGATCCAGGCCATGAAGGGTCTGGCTCTGTCGTGAAGGTTGATCGGCGTTGCAGGGGTCACGTTGTTTTCGGGTACGTGGATCATGGCGGGCCTCCCGTTTTGCGTTCTGCGCCTGTGCCAGGCACGGTGAATGGCACAACATTACGCCCGTGTTTGCATCGCTGCTTGTGGACTGGTTGAGGAGTCGTTGAGCGATGGGCGCGGATTTGCTAGGGTTGGCCATGAAACTTCTATTTGACCCATTTGAACTCGATACAGATCGCGCCGAGCTTCGGACGGTTTCGGGCCCGGTCAAACTTGAACCCAAGGTTTTCAGGCTGTTGTGCCTTTTGGTCGAGAACAACGAACGGGTCATCACCAAGGAAGAAATGATCGCAGTGGTCTGGGCCGGGCGTTTCATTTCGGACGCGGCTGTCTCGACTGCGTTGAAGGCCGTTCGCAGGGCGCTCGGGGATGATGGGGACACACAAAGTTTCATCCGTACCGTTCGCGGCATTGGCCATCGTTTTGTCGCGCCAGTCAGGATCAGACCGGCGGAAAACGCTGTGGGCGGCCCCGCTCCG
>JAYSSN010000434.1:0-20740 GCA_043720555.1 Rhodobacterales bacterium
TACTTTGGCCAGTGCACCACGCTGTGCGGGCAGGCCCATGCGTACATGCCGATCACCGTGAAGGTCGTGTCGGAGGCCGTGTATGCCCAGTGGCTTGACGCGAACATGAAGGCCAGCGCCGAGGGCGGTGACTTTGTACAGCCCGAGCAGTTCATGCTGGCCGATGCCGCGCTGCCCGCAGCCACTGATGTGGCCGCGAACGAGTGACGTGCCCCTTGGGCAGGAGTGACGCATGACCGACATTTCGGTGCATTCCCAGACGGGCGAGGCAGGGTTTGGTGATTATGTCGCCCTGCTGAAGCCGCGTGTGATGTCGCTGGTAGTGTTCACCGCACTGGTAGGCCTGCTGGTGGCGCCGGTGTCGGTGCATCCGGTGATCGGGATGGTGTCGATCCTGTTCATCGCATTGGGTGCGGGGGCGTCGGGTGCGCTGAACATGTGGTGGGACGCCGATATCGACGCGGTGATGCGCCGCACGATGGGCCGCCCTGTGCCATCGGGCAAGGTGCAGCCGGGCGAAGCGCTGGGCCTTGGTCTGGCGCTGTCGGGGATAGCGGTGGTGATGCTGGCGCTGGCGTCCAACATGGTGGCGGCGGGGCTTCTGACATTTACGATCTTCTTTTACGCTGTCGTCTATTCGATGTGGCTGAAGCGCGCGACGCCGCAGAACATCGTGATCGGGGGCGCTGCCGGGGCGTTTCCGCCGATGATCGGCTGGGCTGTGGCGACGGGGGGCGTATCGATCGAATCTGCGCTGATGTTTGCGCTGATCTTCATGTGGACGCCGCCGCACTTCTGGGCGTTGGCGCTGTTCATGAAGGAAGATTATCACGCGGCGGGTGTGCCGATGCTGACTGTCACGCATGGGCGCAAATCAACGCGCAAGCATATCCTGGTCTATACCATCCTGCTGGCGCCGGTGGCGATTGCCTGTGCGCTGTCGGGGATTGGCGGGCCGTTCACGCTGGCCGTGGCAGTGGTGCTGAACGCGTGGTTCCTGGTGGGCGCATGGCGCATCTGGCAGCGCGACGAGGTGACGGCCGAGGCCGACAAGTATGCGACCGAAAAGGCCGTGTTCCGGTTTTCGCTGTCGTACCTGTTCGTGCATTTTGCGGCCTTTCTGGTGGAAGCCGTGTTGAAATCCTATGGGCTCGGGGGCTGGTAAGATGCCATTTCAGGTCGAGCATGAAATCCACAAGCGCCGGTTCGGGCGCAATCTGGGCGTCGGGCTGGTGCTGGGCGGGTTCGTTGCCATCGTCTTTGCACTGACGGTGGTCAAGGTCACGCGCGGCGATCCGATGAAGGGGTTTGACCACACTCTCGATCCGGCCGCAGCGCCGGTGGAGACCACCCAATGACACCCGTCCAGAAAACCGGGATCAGCCTGGCAGGGGTTGCGGTGCTGATGGCGTCACTGTCGTTTGCGGCGGTGCCGTTCTATGACTGGTTCTGCCGGGTGACGGGTTTTGCCGGCACCACATCGGTGGCCGACGCCCCGTCCGACGAAATTCTGGACCAGACCGTTCTGGTGCGCTTTGACGCCTCGGTCGCGGCGGGGATGCCGTGGGAATTCAGGCCGGCGCAGCGCACCATGGAGATCCGTATCGGCGAGACGGGGCTTGCGTTTTTCGAGGCGTACAACCCCACCAGCCGCACGGTGGCCGGCACGGCGAGCTACAACGTCACGCCAGATGCCGCCGGGGGCTATTTCACCAAGATCGCCTGTTTCTGCTTTGAGATGCAGGTGCTGAAGCCGGGTGAGCGGGTTGACATGCCGGTCAGCTTCTATGTTGACCCCGGAATTGTCAAAGATGCCGAAGGACGGTTTGTGAAAGAGATCACATTGTCCTACACATTCCACCAGACCGCCGTGCCGCAAGAGCAGGCTGCAATTGCCCCGGCTGTTGCCGGGGCCACAAATTAAGATACGAGGGAAACCATGGCCCACGCCAAGAACCACGACTACCACATCCTGCCGCCGTCAATCTGGCCCTTTATGGGGGCAGTCGGGGCATTCGTCATGCTGTTCGGCGCGGTGTTGTGGATGAAGGGATCATCCCCGTGGATGGGTTTGATCGGCCTTGCCATGGTGCTGTATGTGATGTTCGCATGGTGGTCGGATGTGATCACCGAAAGCCAGGTCGGTGATCATACACCGGTGGTTGCCATCGGGCTGCGCTATGGTTTCATCATGTTCATCATGTCCGAAGTCATGTTCTTTGCGGCGTGGTTCTGGTCGTTCTTCAAACACGCGATGTACCCGATGGGGCCGCTGAGCCCGGCGATCGACGGCGTATGGCCGCCTGCGGGGATCGAGACGTTCGATCCCTGGCACCTGCCGCTGATCAACACGCTGATCCTGCTGTGTTCAGGGGCAGCGGCGACATGGGCACACCATGCGCTGGTACATGAAAACAATCGCAAGGATCTGGTCAATGGCCTGATCCTGGCCATTCTGCTGGGCATCCTGTTCACGGGCTTTCAGGCCTATGAGTACAGCCATTCGGCGTTTGGCTTCACTGACGGGATCTATCCGTCGAACTTTTTCATGGCGACCGGGTTCCACGGGTTCCACGTTCTGATCGGCACGATCTTTCTGACGGTCTGCCTGATCCGGGCGCTGAAGGGGCACTTCACGCCTGAACGCCACATCGGGTTCGAGGCTGCGGCCTGGTACTGGCACTTCGTCGATGTCGTCTGGCTGTTTTTGTTTGCCGCGGTTTACGTCTGGGGGCGCTAAGGGTGGGGCTGGTCCGCTTGCGGACCGACGTCCTTCATACCATAACGAATGGCGCAGGGCTTTGCAGCCTTGTGCCATTTTCGTGTCTGGAGACCATATGATGCGCCGCTATATCATCTCGCTGGCCTTTGGGGCGATTGGCGTGTGCGTCCTTCTGGGGCTGGCGTTCTGGCAACTGGCGCGGCTCGACGCAAAGCAGGCATATCTGGCCGACCTTGAGTCGCGCATCGTGGATGCCGCGGTCGCGTTGCCTGCCGCACCCGATGCGACAAATGACCGGTTCCGCCCGGTGATCGTGACCGGGGAATTCACCGGGCAGTCGCTGAACCTGCTGGTCAGCCGCAAGCAGATCGGCCCCGGCGTCCGGATCATCGAGGCGTTCGTGACGGATACGGGCCGGCGCATCATGGTCGACCGCGGCTTTGTCGCCGAGGATGCGCGCGCGGCCGACCATACAGCGACGGCGTTCGAGGTGACGGGCAATCTGCACTGGCCGGATGAGACCGACAGCTATACCCCCCCGCCGGACACAAAGGCGAACCTGTGGTTCGCGCGCGATGTCGCCCGGATGGCCACCGCATTACGGACCGACCCGCTGCTGATTGTCGCGCGCAGCAATACAGGTGGCGGGGTCGAACCGCTGCCGGTTGACACGGTCGGCATCCCCAATGACCATCTGCAATATGCGATAACGTGGTTTTCGCTGGCAATTGTGTGGGCGGGGATGACAGGACTTCTTCTGTGGCGTATCAGACAGCGGACTGCGTGAAGGTTACATGATGCGCTATATCTCGACCCGCGGCACGGCCCCGGTACTGTCTTTTGGGCAAGCGATGATGACGGGCCTTGCGCGCGATGGCGGACTATACGTGCCGCAAACCGTGCCCACCATGTCCGGGGCGCAGATCGCGGCGATGGCCGGGCTGTCCTATGAAGAGATCGCCTTCCGCGTCATGTGGCCGTTTCTGGGCGATACGTTCACCGAGCCCGCGTTCCGCGACCTGATTGCAAAGGCCTATGCCGGATTCGGCCACGTCGCCCGCGCGCCACTGGTGCAACTGGCGCCGAACCATTTTCTGCTGGAGCTGTTTCACGGCCCGACGCTGGCGTTCAAAGACTTTGCCATGCAGCTGATCGGACAGATGATGCAGGCGGCTTTGGCAAAGTCAGGTGAACGGGTGACGATCGTGGGCGCCACCAGCGGTGACACCGGGTCGGCGGCAATGGAGGCGTTCCGGGGTCTGGTCAACGTCGATCTGTTCATCCTGTTCCCGCAAGGGCGCGTCAGCGATGTGCAGCGCCGCCAGATGACGACGCCCGCAGAGGCGAATGTGCATGCGCTGGCGATGGACGGCGATTTCGATGATTGCCAGGCCCGCGTGAAGGACATGTTCAACGATTTCGCGTTCCGCGACGGCGTGCGGCTTGCGGGGGTGAACAGTATCAACTGGGCGCGGGTGCTGGCGCAGGTGGTCTATTACTTCAGCGCCGCCGTCAGCCTTGGCGCGCCGGGGCGGGCGGTCAGCTTCACCGTGCCGACGGGAAATTTCGGCGATATCTTTGCGGGCCACATCGCGCGGCAGATGGGCCTGCCGATTGCGCAGCTGGTGATCGCAACCAACCAGAATGATATTCTGCACCGGGCGCTTTCGACGGGGGATTATGTGACGGACGGGGTAAAGCCGTCGCTCAGCCCGTCGATGGATATTCAGGTATCGTCGAACTTTGAGCGCGCGCTGTTTGATGCCTATGGCCGTGACGGTGCGGCGGTCGCGGCCCTGATGGGCGAGCTGCAGGCGGGCGGCTTCCACATCAGTCAGGGTGCCTTGGGGGTGCTGCGCGATACCTTTGCCTCGGGCCGCTGCTCGGAAGCGGAGACAGCCGCCACCATCGCGCTGGCCTATGCCGACACCGGTGAAACCTTGTGCCCGCACTCTGCAGTCGGGGTGCAGGTTGCGGAAAACTTCCTTGGGGCAACGCCCATGGTGACGCTGGCCACGGCACACCCTGCGAAGTTCCCCGATGCGGTGCAGGCGGCGACGGGCATCCGTCCCGCACTGCCGCCCCGCATGGCCGACCTTTTTGATCGCCCCGAACGGATGACCCGTGTCCCCAATGATCTGGCCGCAATCCAGAGCCTGATCCGTGAAAGGATTGCCCAGTGACTTTGCGTATCACCACCCTTGCCAACGGTTTCCGCATCGTCACGGAAGACATGCCTGGCCTGAAATCGGCCAGCGCGGGCGTCTGGGTCAATGCAGGCGGCCGACACGAACGCGCCGAACAGAACGGCATCGCGCATTTTCTGGAACACATGGCGTTCAAGGGCACGATGCGGCGGTCTGCGCTGCAGATTGCCGAGGAAATCGAAGATGTGGGCGGTTATATCAATGCCTATACCAGCCGCGAGATGACCGCCTACTATGCCCGTGTGCTGTCGGCCGATGTGGAGCTGGCGCTGGATGTGATCGCCGATATCGTGCTGAATCCGGTGTTCGACCCGCGCGAGATCGAAACGGAACGTCATGTGATCCTGCAGGAAATCGGGCAGGCCCTGGATACGCCCGACGACATCATCTTTGACTGGCTGCATGAGGTATCATATCCTGACCAGCCCTTCGGCCGCACCATTCTTGGGCCCACCGAACGGGTCGGCGCGTTTCAACGCACCGATCTGACAGGGTTTGTGCACGAACATTACGGCCCCGATCAGATGATCCTGTCCGCATCGGGCGGGGTCGATCACGAGGCGATCGTGGCACAGGCCGAGGACCTGTTTGGTCATCTCAAGCCATTGGGCGGCAGCACGATTGCCCCTGCGCGCTTTGGCGGCGGCGAACGGCGCAAGGTGAAAAAGCTGGAACAGGCGCATTTTGCACTGGCGTTCGAGGCGCCGGGTTACCGCGATGATGCCGTCTATGCGGCGCAGGTCTATGCGACGGCCATGGGCGGGGGTATGTCATCGCGGCTGTTTCAGAAGGTGCGCGAGGAGCGCGGCCTGTGCTATTCGATCTTCGCCCAGTCCGGCGCCTATGAAGACACCGGCCAGATCACCATCTATGCCGGCACGTCGGAGGCCGAGATCGGTGAACTGACGACACTGACCCTGGACGAGCTGAAGCGGTCGGCCGATGACATGGGCGCGGCGGAAGTGGCGCGCGCGCGCGCGCAGCTGAAGGCCGGGTTGCTGATGGGCATGGAAAGCCCGTCGAACCGGGCCGAACGCAACGCGCGGCTGCTGGCGATCTGGGGCCGGGTTCCCACGGCGGACGAGGCGGTGGCCAAGATCGACGCCGTGACGACTGAAAATGTGCGGGCCTACGCGGGTGCCATGCTGTCGGCGAAGGCGGCGCTTGCGCTGTACGGTCCGGTCCGGAATGCGCCAGGGATCGAAGCGATCAAGGGCAGGCTTGCCGCCTGATGCTGGGCGTGCGGCGCAAACCCCGGATTGAGACGGAACGCATGACGCTGCGCCTGCCGCAGCATAACGACTGGCGCGCGTGGTCAGGCTTGCGTGAAGCATCGGCCAGCTTCCTGACCCCGTGGGAGCCGGTCTGGTCGCATGACCACCTGTCGCGCCGCGCCTTTACCAACCGCGTCTACTGGGCAGTGCGGGCAGAGGGCCAGGGCACGGCGCTGCCGCTGCTGCTGATCCGGCGCAGCGATCAGGCGCTGCTGGGCGCGATCACGCTGGACAACATCCGTCGCGGACCGGCGCAGACCGGCACGCTCGGCTATTGGATCGGTGCGGGCTTTGCGCGGCAGGGCTTCATGCGCGAGGCGATCATGTCGGTGGTGCACCATGCCTTCAGCGCGCTGGACCTGAGCCGGGTCGAGGCGGCGTGCCTGCCCGAAAATGTGCCGTCGCGCGGCGCGCTGGAAAAATGCGGCTTCAAGTACGAGGGTGTCGCGCAAAGTTATCTGCAGATCAACGGGCGCTGGCGCAACCATGTGCTTTACGCCAATCTGCGCGGTGACCGGCGCGGACGCACCGACGCGGGCTGATGGCCGGGGCGGCCACGACCCGCGTGGTGCGCGGGGTGGGGACGGGACCGGATATTTGAGCCAGTAAGAAAGGCCAGGCAGCTTGCCGTTCCGGACCCGTGTGAAGAACCGCTTGCAGAGGTAAGCGGCCCGCACGGGTGCAGGCGCCTGAATGGGTTGAACTGCGGCTGCGCGGCGCTAAACTTTGCAGCAAAAGGGGCGCGCCAATGCTTCGCTTTGTCATGATCTTTGCACTGCTGCCGGTTGCGGGCATTGCGCAGGAGCGTATCCCGAGCCATTGCATCGCACTTGCGCAGGCCAAGACACCCGTCGTGCCTGCGGCCTTCGGAGCGCCGTTCGCGGACGATACGGTGCGCATGCGCTATATCGATCATTCGATGTATGTGCTGGAAACGGCGGGCGGACTGATTGCCGCCACGGATTATACGGGGTTTCTGGGGCTGCGTGCGATCGTGCCCGACGTGGTGACCATGAACAATGCACATGTCACGCATTGGACCAACGTGCCTGATGCCCGGATCCCGCATGTATTGCGCGGCTGGGCGAGCGACGGGATACCTGCGTTTCACAACCTTGATCTGGGTGAAATGCTGGTGCGCAACGTCACCACTGACCGCCGCCCGCGACTGGGCGAGGCGAGCGGTGAGGAGGCAAATTCCATCTTCATCTTTGAAGTCGCGGGCCTGTGCATCGGCCATCTGGGCCATCTGCATGTGATGCCCTCGGACGAGGACTTCGCCTCGATCGGGCGGCTGGACGTGGTGATGGTGCCGGTGGATGGCGGGGTGACGATGCCGGTGGCCGACATGGCACAGGTGGTGCGGCGCTTGCGATCGTCGGTGGTGTTGCCGATGCACTGGTTCTCGGGCGCGTCACTGGAGGTATTCCTGGCCGATATGGAGGCCGGGTTTGAGGTGGTGCGTCTTGAGGAGTCCGAGCTTGAGCTGTCGCGCGAACAGTTGCCCTCGCAGCCCACGATCATGGTCTTGCAGCCTGCTTTCCTTGACTGACGCACGCAGCTAGGGTGCGGGCATGCTGAACCCTTGTTCCCCCGATTTCATCACGACTCTTGGCGCGCAACTGCCAGGAGGCACCCTGCGCGGGCCCGATGCCCGCTACCTTGACGAACCGCGTGGCCGCTGGGCCGGGCAGGGCGGGGCGGTGGCGCTGCCGCGCGGGGCAGATGAGGTTGCGACCATCATGCGGGTCTGTGCTGCGGCGCGGGTGGGGATTGTGCCGTGGGGCGGGGGCACCGGGCTGGTGGGTGGGCAGCTGATGCCGGATGGCCCGGCCCCGCTGATCGTGTCGTTGGAACGGATGGCGGCACTGCGGGCCATCTACCCTGACGAAGGGGCACTGGTGGTCGAGGCGGGGATGATCCTGGCGGATGTGCAGGCTGCTGCGGCCAAGGTGGGACGGATGTTCCCGTTGTCGCTCGCCTCCGAAGGCACCGCGCGGATCGGGGGCAATCTTGCGTCCAATGCGGGCGGCGTGAATGTGCTGCGCTACGGCAATGCGCGCGATCTGACGTTGGGGATCGAGGCGGTGCTGCCGGACGGGTCGGTGCTGCACGGGTTGAAACGGCTGCGCAAGGACAATGCGGGCTACGATCTGCGCCACCTGTTGATCGGCTCCGAGGGGACGCTGGGCATCATCACGGCGGCTGCGCTGCGGATGGTGCCGATCCCTGCCGCCAGGGGGACGGCGATGCTGGTGGTGCAGGGGCCGGCGGCCGCGCTGCACCTGTTGCGGCTGGCCGAGGATCGCCTGCCGGGCATGGTTTCGGCGTTCGAATTGATAGCGGGGCAGGGGTTGCAGTTCCTGACAGAAACAATGCCAGAGGTCCGCCTGCCCTTTGCCGGTCTGCCCGACTGGTGCGTGCTGATTGACCTTGGCCTGCCTGCGATGATCGATCCTGCCATGGCGCTGGAAGGGCTGTATGAGGCAGCGATGCAGGCGGGGCTGGTCGGCGGCGGGGTCATTGCGGCATCGGATTCGCAGCGCAACGATCTGTGGCGGGTGCGCGAAAGCCTGCCGATTGCCAACCGCAGGATCGGGGCGGTCAGCAGCCACGACATCTCGGTCCCGCTGTCGGCGATCGCGGCGTTCATCGCCGATGCAACCGACGCGCTGGCGCGGCTGGGCGACTGGCGGATCAACTGCTTTGGCCATCTGGGAGATGGCAATCTGCATTTCAACGTCTTTCCGATGCCGGGGCGCAGCCGTGACGACCACGACAGCCAACGCGAAGCGGTGAAAACCTGCGTGCATGACATCGTGCATGCGGTCGGCGGGTCAGTGGCGGCCGAACATGGTGTGGGGCGATTGAAAGTGGGCGATCTGGAACGCTATGGCGACCCTGCAAAACTGGCTACGATGCGGGCCATCAAGGCTGCCATCGACCCCTTCGGCATCATGAACCCCGGCGCCGTGCTGCGCCAATAGCGGCGGCGAGTATCACCCCCGCCACAATCGCTGTCATCAGATCGCGGAACACCGTCAGACCAAGTGTCAGCGCCATCACGGCAAGGGCTGCGCGGTCGCTGCGCCAGAAATGCCTGATCTCGATCCATTCGATCATGTTCCAGGCAACAATCGCCAGCACCCCCGCCAGTACCGCCAGCGGCACATACCCTGCGAGCGGTGCCGCGATCAGCATGAAGGCCAGCAGGAACGCCGCATGCAGCATACCCGCCACCGGGCCATGCGCGCCGGCACGGACATTCGTGGCGGTGCGCGCGATCGTGCCCGTCACGCAGAACCCGCCGAACAGGGACGCGGCCACGTTGGCCACGCCCTGGGCCACGAGTTCGGCATTGGGGGCGTGTTTGTCGCCGGACATCCGATCAGCCACCACGGCCGACAACAGCGATTCAATCGCCCCCAGCAGGGTGAACGCCACCGCCACCGGCAGCACGGCCAGAACCTTGTCCCACCCGATATCGGGCAGTGCAGGCGCGGGCAGGGCCTGCGGGATGCCGCCAAAGCGCGACCCGATGGTATCCACCCCCAGCCCCGCCACCGCCGCAAGGACGGTGCCTGCCACGACGACGATCAGCAGCGCGGGCGCGCGCGGGGCGACGCGGCGCAGCACGATGATCCCCGCGATGGTCGCGGCTGACAGCAGCATGGCCCGGGTATTCGCCGTGCCGATGCCGGCCCACAGTGCTAGCAGCTTTTCCATCACCGGCCCCGGTTCAGCGGCAAGGCGCAGGCCCAGCAGGGGTGCGATCTCGCTTGCCAGGATGATGATGCCGATGCCGGTGGTGAACCCCACCGTCACGGCATGCGGGATATGCCGGATCAGGCCACCCAGCCGCAAAACCCCCAGCAGACCCAGCATCACGCCAGACAGCAGCGTGGCCAACACCAGCCCGTCCATGCCGTGCGCGGCAACCGTGCTGCCGATCAGCACGATGAACGCCCCTGCAGGCCCGCCAATCTGATAACGCGAACCGCCGAGCGCGGAAATCAGGAAGCCGCCGATGATCGCCGTCACCAGCCCCTGCGCCGGGGTGGCGCCGCTGGCAATCGCTATCGCCATCGACAACGGCAGTGCGACGATGGCGACGGTCAGCCCGGCCATGGCATCGGCCCGGAATGCCCGCGCGCCATAGCCTTTGCGCAGCACCGTCAGCAGGCGGGGAGTGAAATCGGACAAATGGGGTCTTTCGGAACACGTGGGCCGATCCTATGCCCCGGCATGGCGCAGCGCAATGTTTGACGCAGGCGCGTGCGATGGGATAGCAGGCTGGCATGACGCTGACCTGTTTCAAAGCCTATGACATCCGGGGCCGCCTCGGGGCCGAGCTGAATGTCGACATTGCCTTTCGCATCGGCCGCGCCTTTGCCCGCGTGCTGGGCGCGCGGCAAGTGGTGTTGGGGCGCGATTGCCGGTTGTCGTCGGAGGCGTTGGCGGGCGCGGTGGCACGGGGACTGATGGCCGAAGGCGTGCGCGTTCTGGACCTGGGTCTGTGCGGCACGGAAGAGGTGTATTTCGCCACCGATCATCTGGGCGCCGATGGCGGGATCGCGGTGACCGCCTCGCATAACCCCATGGCGTATAACGGGATGAAACTGGTCCGTGCGGGCGCGGCTCCGGTGGGGTGGGACACGGGGCTGACTGCAATGCAGGCAATGGCGGAAGGGCAGTTTGGTCCGGTGCTGGCGGGGCGGGCTGATCCTGCCGATTGTCGGGCGGCCTATGTGGGCCGGGTGATGGATTTTGTCGATACTGGTGTCTTGCGGCCACTGCACATTCTGGTGAATGCGGGCAATGGGGTGGCAGGGCCGACGTTTGACGCGCTTGCGGAGCGGTTGACGGCATGCGGCGCGCCGCTGCGGTTCACCCGCCTGCATCACACCCCCGATGGTCGTTTTCCCCACGGCATCCCCAACCCGTTGCTGGCCGAAAACCAGCCGATGACGGCGGCGGCGGTGGTGGCGGCGGGCGCGGATATGGGGGTGGCGTGGGACGGCGATTTCGATCGCTGTTTTCTGTTCGACCATCAGGGGTTTTTCATCCCCGGCGAATATATCGTCGGGCTGCTGGCCGAGGTGTTTTTGGCCAGAGAGCCGGGCGCGCGCATCGTGCATGACCCGCGGGTGGTGCTGGGGATCCGCGATGCGATTGCGCGGGCGGGGGGGCAGGCGGTGCAGGCGCGCACCGGGCACGCCTTCCTGAAACAGGCGCTGCGCGATACGGGCGCGGTCTATGGCGGCGAGATGTCGGCGCATCACTATTTCCGCGATTTCATGGCGTGCGATTCCGGCATGATCCCGTGGCTTTTAATCGCGGAACTGATGGGGCGGACCGGGCAAAGCCTGTCGGCGCTGATCGCGGAGCGGCGGGCTGCCTTTCCGTCGTCGGGTGAGATCAATTTTCAGGTGGATGACGCTGCCGCCAGCGTGGCGCGGGTGCGGGAGGCTTACGGGGCGGCAGAGGTGGACGAGATCGATGGGGTGTCGTTCACCTTTGCCGACTGGCGGTTCAATCTGCGGTCATCGAATACCGAGCCGCTGTTGCGGCTGAACGTGGAAAGCCGGGGCGATGCGGGGCGGGTGACACGCGAGGTGGCGGCGATCGCCGCGATCATTGCAGGGCTGCGCGCGTAGGAAGTTCCGGCTGGAAATTCCCGAATTGTTCGTATGTATATCAGGTTATTATGAGAATTATTCGGCGGTTCGGCGCAGTCTTTTTACCCTGCGCCGTGCAAGCCATTGTTTCAGGCCGAAATTCACGTTGCAAATCGTCAGGGCCCTGCCGCCGATCTCGCGTCCGCTACATGACCGCGCCGATTTGCCACGGTACAAATTCCGCCCCGCCAAAACCCAGCTCTTCCGAGAAAGTTTTTTCGCCCGATGCCACGGAAATTATTTTATCAAGAATTTCAGTACCTTTTGCAGCGATGCTGACACCGCGCGTCAGGATGTCGCCGCAGTTGATATCCATATCTTCAGACATGCGATGGTACATTTCGTCATTCGTTGCCAGCTTGATGCAGGGGCTGGGTTTGTAGCCTGACACAGATCCGCGCCCGGTGGTGAACACGATCAGCGTGGCTCCTGAGGCGATCTGCCCTGTCACCGAACAAGGATCGTAGCCGGGGCTGTCCATATACACAAAACCGGGTGTCGTGATGGGTTCGGCGAATTTGTAAACGCCCGACAGCGGGGCCGTGCCACCCTTTGCCACCGCCCCCAGCGATTTTTCAAGGATGGTGGTCAGCCCGCCCTTCTTGTTCCCCGGTGAGGGGTTATTGTCCATCTCACCGCCATTGCGCGCGGTGTACTCCTCCCACCACTTGATGCGGTCCAGCAGCTTTTCGCCCACGTCGCGGCTGACCGCGCGGCGCGTCAGCAGATGTTCGGCGCCATAAATCTCGGGCGTTTCCGACAGGATCGTGGTGCCGCCCATCTGCACCAGCATGTCGCTGGCGGCCCCGAGGGCCGGGTTCGCGGTGATGCCGGAGTATCCGTCCGACCCGCCGCATTGCAGCCCGATGATCAGCTTCGACACCGGAGAGGGCGCTCGACGTACTTCAGACGCAACATCCGCCATCTCGCGCAAGACCTTGATCCCACGCTCAATTGTGGCGCGTGTTCCGCCAGCTTGCTGGATCGTCATATAGCGGAAATTACCGTCAGGCCGCAGACGGCCCTGACCCACAAGGTCCGGCACCTGCATGACTTCGCACCCCAGACCCACCAGCAGGATGCCGGCGAAGTTGGCGTTGCGCGCATACCCTTTCAGAGTGCGCATCAGGGTGTCATAGCCTTCGTTCACGCCCGACATGCCGCAGCCAGTGGCATGCACGATGGGCACCACACCGTCGATGCCGCTGCCCATGATGGCGGGGTCTTTTTCCGCCGCTTCCGCGATGAAGCGCGCGACCGATCCCGAACAGTTCACCGAGGTCAGAATCCCCAGATAGTTGCGGGTGCCGACCTGCCCGTCTGCCCGGTGAAATCCCATGAATTCGCGTACAGGCAGGGCAGGCAGGGGCACCGCTTCGGACCCGATGGCATAATCCGTCGTGTGCGGCCCCATGCCGAGGTTGTGGGTATGCACATGCGCGCCCGGCGGAATATCCGCCGTCGCCTGCCCGATGATCTGGCCGTAGCGCAGTACGAGGCCGCCCCTGGCAATCGGGGTGACCGCAATCTTGTGACCACGCGGCACCGCCGCCGCCAGCGTTGCCCCCTCAGCCGCCGCACCGGCGGGCAGATCGGCCAAAGCGATCACCACATTGTCAGCCGCGTGCAGCCTGATGATGCCTTCGGCCATGCCGTTTCCTTTCCGAATGGACCTTTTCCGCGCGGTCCGCATATCCTAACATGTTAGCATGTTACAGGCACCCGATCCGCCCCCACAAGAGCCCATGCGCCTGCCATCTCTGGATGGGTTTACAGGATCGCTGGGGCAGCGCGTGTATCAGGCGCTGCGTCAGGCGATCCTGTCGCTGGGCTATCGCCCCGGCGAGATCCTGCGCAAGCCCGAAATCTGCGCGGCGCTGGGCGTGTCACGCAGCCCGGTGGCCGATGCGGTGGCACGGCTGGCTGTCGAAGGGCTGGTGGATGTGGTCCCGCAGGCGGGCACCTTCGTTGCGCGCTTTTCGATGGCCGAAATCCGTGAGGGCGCGTTTCTGCGCGAGGCGATCGAGGTGGCCGCGATCGAACAGGTGGCCACCAGCATCACCGAGGATCAGCTGGCGCAAGTGCGCAGCACCATCGCGGTGCAGGCGGCGCTGATTGCGGCTGGCGACACGGGCGGCTTTTATGCGCAGGATGCGGCGATGCATGAGCTGCTGCTATCGTTCACCGGATTTCGCAAGCTGGCCTTTGTGTCGCAAACGGCCTGGCTGCACGTGAACCGGGCGCGGCAACTTGTCCTGCCGGTGCCGGGGCGGGTGGCGGCGACGCTGGACGAACACCGCGCCATCCTTGCTGCGCTGGAGGCGCGCGATCCGGCGCGCGCACGGCTTGCGGTGCAGGTGCATCTGCGCCAGCTTGTGACATACCTCGCGCCGCTGGAGCGCGACCGCTCTGATCTTTTTGCCCCGACCTGAGGTTCCATGATCCCCAATGCCCCCCGCTACGCCGCGCGCCTGAACGCCTTCAGGCAGGGCCACGGCACGGTCGCTGATATGCTGTTGCGGGCGGGGCAGGTGGGGGGGCTGACGGCGGCCGATCTGAACTATCCCGATCATTTCGCGCATCACGACACGGCAGCGCTGTCGCGCCTGTTGGGCGATCAGGGCATGGTGCTGAACGGGCTTGCGATGCGCTATTATACCGATCCGGGGTTTCGCCTGGGGGCCTTCACCCACCCGGATACGGGCGTGCGGCGCGCGGCGATCGATCTGACCAAACGGGGGATCGATGCGTGTGCCGACATGGGCGGGCGCGTCATGACCCTGTGGATGGGGCAGGACGGGTTTGACTACAGCTTTCAGGGCGATTACGCGCGGATGTGGGATGCCACGCTGGCGGCGGTTGCCGAAGTGGCGGATCATAACCCTTCCATTGATATTGCGCTGGAGTACAAACCGAATGAACCCCGCGCCTTTGCCCTGATGCCGGATATGGGCACCACGCTGCTGGCGCTGCGCGAGGTGGGGCGGGCCAACACCGGCGTGACGCTGGACTTTGCGCATGTGCTGTTCGCGGGTGAGATGCCGGCGCAGGCGGCGCAACTGGCGGCGCGGTACGCACGCATCCTTGGCGTGCATCTGAACGATGGGTACGGCAAGCGCGACGACGGGCTGATCGCGGGGGCGGTGCATCCGGTGCAGACAGTGGAGCTGTTCGTGGAACTGGACCGCGCCGGATACGATGGGGTGATCTATTTTGACACCTTTCCCGACCACGGCGGGATGGACCCGGTGGCGGAAAGCCGCGCCAACATCCACCTGACCGAACGGCTGCGCGGCGTGGCGGCGCGGCTGGGCAAGGATGGCGCTCTGGCAGAGGCCAGGACGCGCCAGGACGCAGCGGCGGTGACGCGCATCGTGACGGACGCCCTGTATGGCTGATCCGGTGATCCTTGTGGCAGGCTCGCTGCATCTTGATGTGTTGGTCGCGGCCCCGCATCTGCCGCGCATGGATGAGACGGTCACGGGGATGGGTGTCAGCTATGCCTTTGGCGGCAAGGGCGGCAATCAGGTAGTGGCCTGCGCGCGGATGGGGGCAGAGGCCCATATGTCAGGGGCCGTCGGCAACGATGATTTTGCCGCCACAATCCTGTCCGCGCTTGACCGTGAAGGGGTGGACCGCGCGCAGGTGGCCCGTGTGGAAGGTGCCTCGGGGATGAGCGTGGCGATCACCGAACCGGGGGGCGGTTATGGGGCGGTGATCGTGTCGGGGGCGAACCTGGCGTTTGATCCGGCGCGGGTGGCGCTTCCGCATGGCTGCGAAGTGCTGATCCTGCAGAACGAAATTCCGCAGCCGGCAAATCTGTTTCTGGCCCGGCGCGCCGCGGCGGCCGGTGTTCGTGTCGTGCTGAATGCAGCCCCCGCGCGCCCGATAGAGCCGGAGCTGCTGGCGCTGACCGACCTTCTGATCGTGAACCGGGGCGAGGCGGCGGCACTGAGCGAGCAGGACGAAGATACGCTCAGTCCGATGGGTACCGCACGCACCCTGCAGGGACGCATCAGGGGCCACGCCGTTATCACGCTGGGCGGACAGGGCTGTGCCACGGTGGATGATATCTATGCCGCGCGCGCCGTTTCCGCCATCTCGGCCCATGGCGCGGGTGACACGTTTACCGGCGCGCTGGCCACGTTGTGGGCGCAGGAGGCGACGATTATCGAGGCGATCGCCTTCGCCCAATCCGCCGCCGCATTGCATGTGAGCACACCCGTGGCGGACCGTGCGCGGATCACGGCAGCCAAGGTCCGCCTGTTTCTCTGACATCATTTCCCGTTGCCAAGTATCCGCGCCGCAGGCCCACCTGAGCCAATCCGGCGCCAGCCGGTTGGCGAGGCAGATATCTTGCGCGCGCCAGCGCGCTCCACTTGATTACAGCCGGTAAAACGCGCCAGCCGTGTCGCCAAAGACGCGGGCCTTGTCGGCATCGGTCAGCCCCGCGGTCAAGGCCAGCGCCACCGCCCGCCAGTCGGCATACTCATCACGCAGGCGGCATACGGGCCAGTCCGACCCCCACATCACGCGGGCGGGCCCGAAGACGGCGCGCACGTGATCGACGTAAGGCCGCGGGTCGTCGGCGGTCCAGTCCGCATCCGCCCCGGTGATGAGGGCAGAGACTTTGCAGTATGCCCCTGTCTGATCCGCAATCCGGCCCATCCCATCGGCCCATCCCATCGGCCCAGTGCCGGAAGCCTGCGGCGGAATGCGCCCTGATGTGAGGCTTCATGCAATGGTCCGGCACGACGCGCATGGCGGGGTAGCGCTGCAGCAGCGCGAGGAAGGTATCGAGGTGGCGCGGAAAGCCCAGCGCGTCGAAGGTCAGGTCATGGTCGATGATCGCGGCATACGCCCATTGCACCTCACTGCGGTGCATCCAGCCGTCATCGGGGATGTGCTGGATCATCGGGCGCACGCCCTTGAACGCCGTGTGCCGTGCCAGGTGGGCCGCGTCGGCCGGGTCAGCAAAATCGATCCAGCCCACGACCCCCTTCACCCACGGTGTGGCATCCGCAATGCCCAGCAAATATTCGGTCTCCTGCAGGGTCGGGGCAGCCTGCGCCAGCACCGTGCCACTGACCCCGGCGGCCGGAAGTTGCGGCCACAGATCGGCAGGGGCGTAGCTGCGCGTCAGGACCGGGTCATCTGCCGGCATCCAGCCGTAATCCCCCCGCGCGGGGTTTCAGAAGTGCTGATGTGCGTCGATCAGCATGGCGGTGCCTTTGGCGGTCTGCCGGACCGGGGGCCAGCCCCCGGACCCCCGGGATATTTGGGGACAGAAAATGATCAGGTCGGCGCATCGGGGCGCAGCAACCCTTCGGATTTCAGCGCATCCCACAGGGCCGGGGGGATCGTGGCGCGGGCGGCCATCGCATTTGCCTGCATTTCCGCCACGCCCTGCCCGCCGGGAATGACGCTGAGGACTGCGGGGTGGCGCAGGGGAAACTGGAAGGCGGCATCGACCATCCGCACGCGGTGCGCACTGCAGATGGTTTCGATCCTGGCCACGCGGTCCAGCACCCATGGCGGGGCCGGGTCGTAGTTGTAGAACGCCCCCGGTTTCGGCCCGGTGGCGAGCACGCCCGAATTGTAGGGCCCGCCGATCACGATGCCGATGCCGCGCGCGTGCGCCAGCGGCAGGAACGAGGTCAGCGCCTCTTGTTCCAGCAGTGTATAGCGGCCGGCGAGCAGGAAAATGTCGAAATCCCCCCGCATCGTCAGCCACTGGCAGCTTTCCCATTCGTTCACGCCCGCACCGAAGGCGCGGATCACGCCCTGATTGCGCAGGGCAGTCAGCGCGCGGTAGCCGCCCGCCATGAATTCGGCGAGTCTGGCATCCAGCGCAGTCTGCGAGCCCTGCGAGAACACATCGAGGTCATGGGCATAGAGCATATCGACCCGGTCCAGCCCCAGCCGTTCCAGCGAAAATTCGAGGCTGCGCATCACACCATCGTAGGTGTAGTCGAACACCTCGTTCCGCGACGGTACGTTGAACCATTTCGTCAGCCCGTCGCGCTTGTCCGGGGTCGTGGCGCGCAAAAGGCGGCCGATCTTGGTGGACAGCACATAGGCGCCGCGCGGTTTGTCCCGCAGAAAGCGGTTCAGGCGGGTTTCAGACAGTCCAAGGCCATAAAGCGGCGCGGTATCGAAATAGCGCACGCCCGCATCCCAGGCCGCGTCCAGCACCGCCTGGGCCGCATCATCGCTGATCGCGCGGTAAAGGTTGGCCATGGGTGCCGCGCCGAACCCCAGTTCGGTGAAGGTCAGACCGCCGTTGCCCAGACGGTCCCAGTACCTTGTCTTCATGTCATCTCTCCATCCCGGGCTAACACGCTAGTGTGTTCCGGCTTCCCGGCCAATGGCTTTCGCGCTAGCGTCGGGGCAGGGGAGGATCGGCATGACACGGTTTCAACAGGTGTTCGGGGCGGGCAAGCCCATCATCGCCATGGTGCACCTGGGGGCGCTGCCGGGTACGCCGCTGCATGACGGGGGCGGGGTCGATGGCATTCTGGCCGCCGCGCGCGCCGACCTTGCTGCCCTGCAGGCGGCGGGTGTCGATGCGGTGATGTTCGGCAATGAAAACGACCGCCCCTATGAATTGCGGGTGGATCAGGCCTCGACGGCCACGATGGCATATGTGATCGGCCGGTTGCGCGATGCGATCCGGGTGCCTTTCGGCGTCAATGTGCTGTGGGATCCGATGGCGACGATGGCGCTGGCCGCTGCCAGCGGTGCGCAGTTCGTGCGCGAGATTTTTACCGGCACCTACGCCAGCGACATGGGGCTGTGGTCGCCCGATGCCGGGGCTGCGCGGCGCTATCAGGCGCGGCTGGGGGCGGGGGCGGCGGCGGTGCTTTACAATGTGTCGGCGGAATTTGCAGGCTCGCTGGACCCGCGTTCCTTGCCGGATCGGGCCCGGTCGGCGGTGTTCTCGTCCATCCCGGATGCGGTGCTGGTCTCGGGGGCCATTACCGGCGAGGCGGCGGCAATGCCGGACCTTGAAGCGGTCAAGCGCGTACTGCCCGCCACCCCGGTGCTGGCGAACACCGGTGTGACGCATGCCACCGTGGCCGATGTGCTGCGCGTGGCGGACGGTTGCATCGTGGGATCGGCGCTGAAGGTCGGGGGCGATACCTGGGCGGCGGTGGACGCCGCGCGCGCGATGGATTTCATGGACAGGGTCAGGGCGACGCGATGAGGGACTTGCTGGCCGAACTGATGCTGATCCCCGGCCTTTCGGGGTACGAAGACCGCGTGGCCAGTGCCATCCGCCGCCATCTTGACCGCGTCGGCCTTGGCCATCGCACCGACCGTCTGGGCAACCTGATGACGACGATCCCCGGTGATGCGCATGCCCCGTCCGTCATGGTGTTCACCCATATGGATCAGCTGGGATTTGTCGTGCGCAAGATCGAGGCGGACGGGTTGATCCGGCTCGAACGGCTGGGCGGTGTGCCCGAACGCGCGCTGGCGGCGCAGGCGGTGGTGCTGTGCACGCCAATGGGTGACATCCCCGGTGTGATTGCCAATAAAAGCCACCACGCGACGGGACCGGACGAGAAGCATACCGTGCTGGCTGTCCCCGACCTGTATGTCGATGCGGGGTTTGCCGGCAAAGCAGCGGCGGAGGCGGCAGGCATCTGCATCGGCACGCCCGTGACCTATATGCCCCGCGTGATCGCGCTGGGCCCCGGTCGCATTGCGGGCACCAGCATTGATGATCGGGCGGGCTGTGCGGTGCTGATCGACCTTGCCGAGCGCCTGTCGCTGCGCACCCACGGGCCGACCGTGCATCTGGTCTGGTCGGTGCAGGAAGAGTTCAACCTGCGCGGCGTGCTGCCGGCCGCCACGGCCCTCGCCCCGGATATCGCGTTGCAGATCGACCTTTTGCTCGCCTGCGACACGCCAGACATGGCGCATCGCGGTGATGTGGCATTGGGCGGCGGCCCCGGTATCAGCCTGTACTCGTTCCACGGGCGCGGCACGCTGAACGGGGTGATCCCGCACCCCGCGCTGGTGCGCCTGATCGAGGAGACAGCCGCCCACGAAAACCTGCCGCTGCAGCGGTCGGCCCATACCGGGGCGCTGACGGATCTGAGTTACATCCAGTTCATGGGGACCGAAGGGGTAGCGTGCCTCGATGTGGGCTTTCCGCTGCGTTACAGCCATTCCGCGCTGGAGGTTGTTGATCTGGCTGATCTGGCGCAACTGACAACGCTGCTTGATGCGGCGATTGCGCGGATCGGGCCGGGTTTCAGGCTGGAGCGTACATGAGCTATACCCTTGGCATCGACATCGGCACGTTTGAATCCAAGGGGGTTCTGGTGGATGCTGCCGGAGCGATTGTCGCGATGGCAAGCCATCCGCATCAGATGATCGTGCCGCGCCCCGGTTGGGCCGAGCATCGCGCAGATCAGGACTGGTGGGGTGATTTTGTATTCATCACCAAGGCGTTGCTGAAGAAATCGCAGGTAAACCCTCACGCGATTGGCTGCGTTGCTGCATCGGCCATCGGGCCTTGCATGTTGCCGGTGGACGCCGACGGTGCGCCGCTGATGAACGGTGTGCTGTACGGCGTGGACACACGGGCATCGGCCGAGATCGATATCCTGAACGCCCGGATCGGCGCGGATGTGATCCTTGAGCGGTGTGGCAACGCGCTGACCTCGCAATCTGTCGGGCCGAAAATCCTGTGGCTGGCCCGCAACCACCCCGACCTCTTTGCCAAAACCGCCAGGTTTCTGACCTCTACCAGCTACCTGACATGGAAGCTGACGGGGCACTACGTGATCGACCACTACACGGCGGCCAGTTTCAGCCCGCTGTACGATGTCGACAAACTGGACTGGA